>JBJEVB010000043.1:0-9460 GCA_051884155.1 Candidatus Coproplasma sp.
AGAAATAACCACTTTACGGTGGTTATTTTTTTTACGCTTAAAAATACAATATACTGTGAATTTAGCTTTTCTGCCCGTTGATATTCAAATTGCCATAGGTTCTATAAACGCTAACTACTTGACCGAAATCAGGCTTAAAAGCGGACAACCTGTCATTATTCACTATAAGGGCGAATATAAATATCTTAAACCAAACGGCGTAAGTGACGGCGAAAATGGCGCAATAATTTGTTTAAGTGCTGAAAAAGTACTTGAAAAAGCTATGGGAAACAGCGTTTATTCTTACGCGGAGCAGCTGAGATACGGCTTTATCACAATTGACGGCGGTATAAGAATAGGCATCGGGGCTGAGTACGTTACGCAGAACGGCAACGTTATATCTATCAGGGACGTAACGTCGCTAAATATCCGTATTCCGCACGAGATAATAGGTTGTGCGGAAGAAATTTTCAAGGTTGTGGCAAACTGCGGCGTGAAGAGTACATTAATTTTTTCGCCGCCGGGCTATGGCAAGACGACGGTTTTGCGTGATTTGGCAAGGCTTATATCAAGTCGGCTGAATTTAAAGGTACTTATCGCCGACGAAAGGAACGAAATTGCAGGCGTTTGCGGCGGCGTTGCTACTTTTAATCTCGGTGCGTATTGTGATTTTGTCAGGGGTGCAAACAAGAAGTTTGTGTTTGAAAACGCCGTAAGGACGCTTTCGCCGCAGGTCGTCGTAACCGACGAAATCTACGGCAATGAAGAGTATTCTGCACTTGAATTTATAAACTTGTGCGGCTTAAAGGTGATTGCAACGTCCCATATTTGCGACAAAACTACGATTATTAGCACTAAAGCCGAATACTTCGTCGAGCTGACAGGAATAGCGGCAAAGGCAAATATTTATGATAAAAATTTTAATTTTATTTGCGATTGTAATACTGTCAGCTCTGTTGGGCGTGGTGTTGTCGGGCGATAAAAAGAAACAGTATAAAACAATATGTGAATTTTACGATTTCAACGAAAATCTCATATTGAATATCAAGTACGAAAGAAAGAGATTTGAAGAAGTTGCAAACGGCTATGAAAGCGTTAAAAGGGCTTTAAACGGAGAAGAGGTTTTAAACGGTGAACAAGGTGAGTTTATTAAAAAGTATCTTGAAGGTATAGGCACGACCGACGCTCTCTCTCAGATAGGCTACCTTACAGAAATGAAGGAAACGCTTTCAAAATATAGAAACGAAAGCGAGAAAAATTATAAAAAGTACGGCTCGTTATATTTAAAACTCTGCATTGCCTGCGGAATTTTAATAGCCGTTTTATTGGCTTAAATGGATATTTCGGTTATCTTCAAACTTGCGGCAATAGGAATAATCGTAACGATTATATGCCAAATTTTAAAAAAGTCGGACAGGGACGATATGGCGATGGTGGTCAGCCTTATAGGGCTTATTATCGGCTTAAGCGTGGTAATTTCTATGATATCCGACTTTTTTACGCAGATTAAACAGCTGTTTGATTTTTTCTAAATGATTATCGTTAAGCTTTGCTCAATCGCAATAATCACCGCCGTGAGCGCGTTGATATTAAAATCGCAGAAGTCCGACTTAGTCCCGTTGGTTTTATGCGCAGGCGGAATACTGTTGGTGTTATGCGGTTTTGACTACTTTGCAGAAAGCGTTGAATTTATTAAAAATTTTTCACAGCAGACGAATATAGATACATCGGTTATTAGACTAATTCTAAAGGTCGTAGTGGTCGGTTATTTAATTGAGTTGACGTCAAACTCGGTCAAGGACTTAGGGTTCGGGTCGCTGGCGGACAAGCTATTGCTATGCGGAAAAATTATAATATTCGTTATGTCGATACCCGTTTTAAACGCTCTTTTCGACGTAATATTAAAATTAATAAAGCTTACCTGATTAAAATTGTAACGCTTATCGTCATAGTGTTTTTGCCAATACTACTAAGCGGCGGAATAATAGCTTTTGCGACGGAAGGCGAAGCGGATTTGACCGAAAATATAAATAGCATTATCGGCGGCTTAGATTTAACAGAACTGCAAAACTATATTGATAATTATGGCAACGATTATGTCTACAGCTTTTCAAAGTCCGCAAAGGGGCTTATAGAGTTTTTATTAAACGGCGATTTAGGCGTAAACTATACCGACTATTTGAAAAAGCTGTTTACTTCGCTGTTCGACGGAATAGGCAATCTTTTACCCGTTTTTTCTCAGGTGGTTGCGGTGACAATCCTGTGCGCAATAACTACGGACGCCGAAGGCGGTATTATTAGCAAAAGCACAGCGACGGTTATCCGCCTTGCCGCGACTTGTGTGATTTTGCTAATATTAACTTCAATGTTGGTTGGTATTATTTCATCTACCGTCGGGTGTATAAACTCAATAAGCCGACAGATTGATATCGTTACGCCAATTTTGATAACGCTCACCGTCTTGACGGGCGGTAGCGGCAGCGGTGCGATATATACGCCGTGCGCAACGTTTTTAGGTCAGGGTGCAATTTACCTTGTAAACGGCGTTATTATACCCATAACGCTCGCCGTAATGATACTCAATTTTATATCTAAGATTAACCCTGACATATCTTTTTCAGGTATTTGTGCGCTTTTAAAGTCGGTTATGAAGTGGATAATAGGTATTACGGTGGCGGTATTCGGTCTGTTTATTACCGTTCAAAGCACTTCGACATCGCTTTTCAACGGAATATTTTTTAAGGTTACGAAATACCTTGTCGGCAATTCCGTGCCTATCGTCGGGAATTTTTTATCTTCCGGCGTAGATATGGTCGTGCTGTCCGGTGCGGTTGTAAAAAGCAGTGTGGGAATGACGGGTATAGTACTTTTAATCGGTTCGGTTATAGAGCCCGTTATAAGCCTTATCGCCTTTTCTCTTATGCTTAAAATTTCAGGGGCAATAGCGCAATCAATCGGCGAAAAGACGAGCTATTCGCTATTTGGCGACCTTTCAAAGGATATTGAGTTTATGATTGCAGCACTATTGATTGTGGCGTTTATGTATCTATTGACCATAATGCTGATAATCAATTCAACTTATGCGTTTATATGAAATCCGAATATCTTTACGTCGCGTTGGGCGTTGTGTTTTTATCCGTCATTGCAGGGTTGATAGTTCCTGACGGAAAGCTTAAAAAGAGTATAAACTTTGTTCTAAGGTTAATCTGCATTTGCGTATTGATTAATCCCGTTATTAATTTATTCGGAATTGAAGAGCAGGTTGAAAATATTACTTTAGATTACGATTATATATGTGAAGTCTATTCTAAAAACCAAAGCAGTCTTTTGACCGAAAAAGTCGTAAATGATTGCGGTGAAGAGTGTGTATGTACGGTGGCAGTCGTCTATGAAGATGATAAAATTAAGGAAAACGGCGTAACCGTTACGGGAAATTTTAAGGACGAGCAGTCAATTACAAAAATTATGGAATATTTAAAAGAGCTTGGGTATATAGATATAACTGTAAATGACGAAGGTTGTTAGCTTGTTTCAAAGATATAAAAAGGTTATAGTCATTGCAAGTTTGCTAATTTTGCTTGTGGCGATTGCGCTTATATCTTTCGGCATTCCTTCTCAATCGTTGACGGTTAACTCAACTAATCGGTCGGAAACGGAAACCAAGCTTATGCGTATAATTTCGGAAATAGAAGGCGTCGGTAAGGCGGAAGTTATGGTAACCGAAGGGGCAGAAGGGGTTGAAGGCGTGGTTATCGTCTGCGAAGGCGCAAACAACCTTATGGTAAGAAACGACGTTATAAACGCCGTAAAAGTGGCATTAAAAATTGAAAAAAATAATATAGCTGTTTACGCTATGAATTAATAAGGAGTGAATAAAATGACAAAAAAGAAGAAGATTATCATTATGTCCTCACTTGTGCTGTTGCTTGCAGTAACTGCGGTTTTAAACGTTTTGCTTGTAACGAACAAGACTTCGGCTAATGCAGACTCAACTCAGACGGCGAACTATTTTTCGTCTTACAGGGCAGAGAGAACTTCTAAAAGAAGTGAAGAGCTTTTACAAATCGACAGCATTATAGAGCTTTACGAAGCCGGCAGCGAAAAGTACAATCAAGCAGTTGATATGAAGCTTAAAATCGTAGGCATTATGGAAAACGAGTTGGTAATCGAAACGATGATTAAGTCCTTAGGTTTTTCTGAAGCGGTTGTATCAATCGGTATGGATTCCGACAACGTTAACGTCTTTGTAAATACCGACGAGCTTGACAAAACTTCTGCGCTTTCAATCTATAATCTTCTTCGCAACGAAATGGGTATTGCGGCAACTAACATAATAATAATGCCTGTTTATACACAAATTTGATTTAACCAGTTGCAAAACCATACAATATGTGGTATACTATTTGAAAAGATTATAGATACGGGCAAAAACTTTGCCTGGTCAAGGAGTTTTTATGGCACATATGAAACATGACCCCACGTCATCTCAAAAGGGTAAAGTTTCTTACAATTCGGGAATTGTAACGGGTATCGTTGCTCTTGCAATTTCTGAAGTAGAAGGTGTAAGTCTGCTTTCGACTAAGAATAAGGGCATTAAGCTTAATTTTGATAAACAGGGAATTATTGCCGATATCGGCGTAAAGGTTGATTACGGCTATAACGTGCCTTCGTTGGCTTTCAAAATTCAGCAGTCAATTAAACACAACGTCGAATCAATGACAAATTACAAAGTGGCAAAGGTAGACGTTCACGTTCAGGACGTGGACTTCCCTGAAAATTCAGTAATATAAGAACGGTATTCCCTTAACGCAGTCACTTTGCGCAGTAAGGGAATATTTATTTTGTAAAAATTATGAGAACTACGGCAAGAGAAACCTTATTTAAGTTAATGTATTCTACACAATTTTCCGAATCGGTAGTAGACGAAAATTTAAAATCTGCTCTTTTCAATTCGGATTCATTAAACGACGACGACCGAGAATATTGCGAAAGGGTGTTATCTCTTATCAATCAAAATCTTGGTGAGTTGTTGCTCGTTTTGGATAAGCATTCCATATCCTTCCCCGAGCATCGCATTTTCCCTTCCGACAAGGCAATTTTGTTAATCGCCCTTGCAGAGATTTTGTATTGCGATGATATTCCTGATAAGGTATCAATGAATGAAGCGGCAAACCTTGCGTCTAAGTACTCTTCCGAAAAGAGCGCGTCGTTTATAACAGGTATACTTTCAACGGTTTCAGGGGGCAAAAATGTTTAAGATTATCGACGGTAAAGCACATTCGGCGGCTATCAGGGCAGAAATTAATCAAAGAGTTTCGGCTTTTAAAGCTGATAGGGGGATTGACGTAGGTCTTGCCGTAGTGCTTGTAGGTAACAACCCTGCGTCTCAAATCTATGTAAGAAATAAGATTAAGGCTTGCGAAGAGACGGGCATTAAGTCTTTTGCATACTATCTTCCCGAAGAAGCTAACCAACGTCAAGTAGAAGAGCTTATTGAAGAGCTTGTTGAAAATAGCGAAATTCACGGCATTTTGGTTCAATTGCCCCTGCCTGCACATCTCAACGCGCAGAAGATTTTAAAGCTTATTCCTAAGGCAAAGGACGTCGACGGTTTCTGTGAAGAGAATATGGGCAGTCTTTGCATGAAGGAAGATTGCCTTGTAGCCTGTACGCCCAACGGCGTTATGAAAATGCTTGAGAGAGAAGGCATTGAAACAAAAGGCAAAAACGCTGTTGTAATAGGTCGTTCTAACATTGTCGGTAAACCTTTGGCTATGCTTTTACTAAATGCTGACGCGACCGTTACGATTTGCCACAGCAGAACGCAGAACCTTAAACAAATTTGCGCAAATGCAGATATTTTAGTTGCGGCAATCGGCAAAGCTAAATTCGTGACCGCAGATATGGTCAAGCAGGGTGCAGTCGTAATTGACGTCGGTATGGATAGGGATGAAAACGGCAAGCTTTGCGGCGACGTCGATTTTGAGAGCGTTAAGGACAAGTGTTCTTATATCACCCCCGTGCCCGGCGGCGTTGGTCCTATGACCATTACAATGTTGATGTATAATACAATAACTGCGGCGGAAAGGAGCTAAAGTTAAATATGGCAGATTTTAACGTGCGGTACGAAGAGTATCGCAGTTATTTTGAAAACGAATTAAACAGGTTTTGTGAAGATTTAAAAACTAATCCCGAAATTCTCGGCGAGAGTATGACGTACAGTTTACTTCTCGGCGGAAAGAGAGTAAGACCTGTGCTTATGTATGCCGTCGGCGATGCGGTAGGTGTGGACAGGGAAACGCTTACGCCCTTTGCAATAGCCCTTGAAATGATTCATACTTATTCGCTTATTCACGACGATTTGCCTGAAATGGATAACGACGATTTTAGAAGGGGCAAGCCTTCCAACCATAAAAAGTTTGGTCAGGCTAACGCCGTACTTGCGGGTGACGGGCTTTTAAATACGGCTTTTTCCGTATTGTTCGGCGAGTGCTACAAGGGCAGGGATTATATTTCTGCTGCTAAACTTATCTGCGACTGTGCAGGTATTTACGGTATGATTGCAGGTCAATCGGCAGATATTATGCACGAACACGATAAAAATCCCACCGTTGAAACGCTTGATTATATTTATGACAACAAGACGGCTAAGCTTATAACGGCGGCAATATGCGTGCCTTCTATTTTGGTGGGCGGAAAGCATTATTCAAGGTTTAAAAAGCTTGGAGAAAAAATAGGCTATCTGTTCCAACTTACCGACGATATTTTAGATGCGGAAGGAAGCTTTGAAAGACTTGGTAAATCTGTAGGTAAAGACGAAAAGGAAGATAAGCTTACCGCAGTAAAGCTGTATGGTGTGCAGGAATGCAAGCTTTTTGCCGATATGTGCGAAAGCGAGTGCTCGATGTTAATAGACGGTATTGAAGGCGAAGTGCAATTTTTACACGAATTCGTTACTTTTGTAAAAAATAGGCATAATTAATAGTACTAATGACTAATATTTTAAACGGTAAAGATATAAAAAAAATGTCCTTAACCGAGCTTAACGCTCTTTGCGAAAGTTTACGTTCGGAAATTATTACTACCGTTATGAATAACGGCGGACATTTATCATCGAATTTAGGTGCAATCGAGTTGACGGTTGCGCTTTACTATGTCTTTGATTTCCCTACCGATAAACTCATTTTTGACGTTGGTCACCAATGCTATGCCCACAAGCTCTTATCCGACCGCCCTGCCGATTTTTCAACCATACGCAAAAAAGGCGGACTTTCGGGCTTTCCTAAGCGTGACGAGAGCGAGTACGACGCCTACGACACGGGTCATGCTGGCACTTCGATTTCAGCCGCACTCGGTATTGCAAAGGCAAGGGACATCAAGGGCGAAAAGTTTAACGTTATTTCAGTTATAGGCGACGGCTCGTTTAACAACGGGTTGGTCTACGAAGCCTTTAACAGTCTTCGCCCGTTAAATACTAATATTTTAGTTATTTTAAACGATAACGGTATGTCAATCTCGCCCACGGTGGGCAGTATGCACGAATATTTAGAGCATTTAAGCCAGGACGATAAGCACAGACAAAAAGTCGAAAAGCACGCCAACATTTTTGAAAGATTTGGGTTTTTATACGACGGTGTGTACGACGGCAACAACCTTGAAGAGCTAATCATTAAGTTAACGGAAATTAAAGAAAAGCTTAAAAACAATTCCATAATTTTACACGTCTTGACCAAAAAGGGTAAGGGCTACGCCTTTTGTGAAGAAAATCCAGAAAAAACTCACGGCGTTTCAAGCGGCAATGCAAGTCCTTGCGCAACCTATTCTAAGGTTTTAGGCAAAACCTTATGTAATCTTGCTAAAAAAGACAATCGAATTGTGGCTGTTACTGCGGCAATGACGCCAAGTTTAGGTCTTTCAGAATTCTTTAAAACCTATCCCGATAGGGCAATCGACGTCGGTATTTGTGAAGAGCACGCTACAATTTTATGTGCGGCATTGGCAACTCAGGGCTTAAAGCCGTACTACGCTGTGTATTCGACTTTTTTACAAAGGTCTTTTGATGAAATAATAATTGATATTTGCAGTCAGCATTTGCCCGTAACCATCTGTCTTGACCGTGCAGGCATTTCCGGTGAAGACGGTGAAACGCATCAAGGCGTGTTCGATTTGTCATTTCTAAGATTGATTCCGTCTCTTACGATTGCAGTTCCTAAGGACGTTTTGGAATTTGAAAATATGCTTAAAGCGAGCGTAAATTATAACGCACCGCTTGTAATAAGGTATCCCAAAGAGAGCCTTTCGGTGTTCGGCGAGAATGCTTGTGATAACTTTGAATTCGGCAAGTGGGAAATTTTAAAGGACGGCGACGGAAAAGTAGCAATATTAGCCTGCGGTGAAAGGGCTATTAGGCTTTGTCATAACGTGAGCATGAGACTTGAAAAATTTGGCGTAAATATTAAGCTTATTAACGCCCGTTCTGTAAAGCCGTTTGACGAAGAAATGCTTTGCACCTTATCCGAAAATCATATAATAACCGTTGAAGATAATCAACTTATCGGCGGCTTTGGCGACGGAATTTGCCGTTATTATTCCGAGCAAAAGGATAAAATCGTTAAGAGCTTTGCTTATCGCGACGCATTTATCGAACACGGCACTGTAGACGAATTGATGAGCGAATACGGCGTAAATGAAGACGAAATTGCAGATTATATCATTAAAAAATGCGTATAGACAAATTTTTAGCTGAGAAGTACGGTACGCGGACGAAAGCGGCGGAAGCAATTAAATCTAATCTCGTTAAAGTAAACGGCAAATTCGTCAATCCTTCGTATGAATATAACGGCGAGCCCATAGAGTTTATTGAAAGAGAAGAGAGCTTCGTTTCAAACGGCGGATATAAATTAAGCAAAGCTTTAAAAGATTTTAACTTTTCAGTGGACGGAAAGACTTTCGTTGACGTCGGCGCGAGCAACGGCGGCTTTACCGATTGCCTGTTTCAAAACGGCGCAAAAAAGGTCTATTGCGTAGACGTAGGCGAAAGTCAGCTCGATAGTAGCCTGCTTGAAAAAAACGTCGTAGTAATTGATAATTTTAACGCCAGAAATTTGTCGCCTGAAATGTTTGATAACGATTTAGACGGTGCAGTCATAGACGTAAGTTTTATATCCTTAACTTATATTCTTCCGGGCGTTGCCAATATTTTAAAGGAAAATGATTATGTAATTGCGCTTATTAAGCCTCAGTTTGAGTGCGAGAGCAAAAACGTAGGAAAAAACGGAATAGTAAAGGACGTTGGGCAAAGAAAAAAGATTGTTCAAAAAATTTGCTCGTTTGCGGTTGATTTAGGCTTAATTCCTGAAAAAATTACTAAAGCTCCCGTAAAATGTGGTAAGAACGTTGAATACTTGATTTTATTGAAAAAAAGTATAAATATAAAATTCGATATTAATAAATTAATAAAATGCACTGAATTTTAATTAAT
>JBJEVB010000044.1:0-8504 GCA_051884155.1 Candidatus Coproplasma sp.
ATATTTATAACAAAATAACCGAGACAGACCGTCTCGGTTATAACTCAAATTTATTTAGATAATGACGAAGATAATCTTTAACTCTCCGCACCGACCACTTCGGTCTGAACGAAGGGAAGGTCTTCAAGCGTCTTGTTTTGATAGTGCAACAAAATACCTATCGTGTTCGCCGCGTACATAAGCATTGCAATTTCGGTATTCTGCCAAATTCTCGCCGTACTCGTCGTATCTACACGGATAAAGCCGTAATCCTTGCCGTACGCCGCAATCTTGCAATATACGGTAGAAGATATCTTCTGCTTTTTAAATTCAGCAATTATATCCGCATAAGACTCGCTGTTTAAATACATAGTCTGGTTAATGCTGATATAACCTGCAGAGTTGACCGTCTTTTCAATAATATTATAGTCGATATGTTCAAATTCTTTCTTTTTGGAAAGAGTGAAAACTACGCTGTGATTAATCGCTTCGTGAGTTTCAAGACAGATATGGTCGAACATATAGTTGGAAATAAAGGTCTTAAAGGTCGTGCTTATTGCGGAAGAAATATCTTCTCCGCAGGCAGTCAACGCAGAGAAAATGTTGAACGCCTGCTGCATTGCAGTTAGCCTTTTATCCCTTTCCTTTTGAAGCGAAATGTTCGCGTGCTTTTCCGCAAGGTAGATTATAAAGCAGTTTCTGCCCTTCATCTTTGCGCGGTACAAAGCCTTATCGGCAACTTCTAAAAGCTCTTGTGCGGTGCTTGCATTTAAAGGATAACGGGCAATACCCGTCGAAATGGTAATTGCAAGGTTGGGAATACCTTCAAAAGAAATACCGCCGACGTTCATGTCCAACTCGTGACCGCAACGCCATACGTCTCTATAGTCGACTACTCCTTCCCAAACCATCATAAACTCGTCGCCGCCGAAACGCCCGACAGCGCCCTTAAGCCCTATCGTACGCTTAAGATATTCGGCAGTTTGCATAAGTACCACGTCGCCAACGGCGTGACCATAGGAGTCGTTTACGTTCTTAAAGTTGTCTAAATCGACAAGGAATAAACTGAAAGGACGGTTGTTTTGGACAAGCCATTCAATATAACCGAAAATAGTCTCTCTGTTTAATACGTCTGTGAGAGAATCAAAACCGTGACTTAAATCTACGCCCTTAAAATATTCAATTTTTTCGGCTAATAATTTGTTATCCATTTAAATCCGTCTACCTAAAATTTATCGGTCGGTAAACTACTACCTTTAATTTATTCTTTTGTATTATAACATATAATAATAATTATGTCAATATTTTTCATAAAATGTCACAAAATTCAATTAGTTTTTTTAGACAATTAAAAATATAAGCTTCCGCTTTGCCGCAGAAGCTTAATATTGTCTTAAAATATACGATTAAGTGGCATATATGCTTAAACGAAACAAGTTTGGATACTTTCGTTTAATTAAGATTTTTTCTTCTTGTTCTTTTTTGCGTTCTTCTTTTCAACTTCTTCGGAATAAACCGCGTCGATATCGCCCTTATCTTTGGGCTTAACAATGAGAAGTACGACGAGCGCAACAAGGAATAAACCTGCAACCGAGAATAAGATTACGGAAACGAGATTGTTTTCAACCCAATCGCTTTCACCCTTTAAGGAAGTCGTCTCTACAGACGCGGCAACAACCGCATACTTGTATACCGCCTGCTTAGAGTTGTTGTCTTCCAGCTTAAGCCTTACGACGTAGAAGTCTTCAACCGAACGGGGAGTGAATGAAACCGAAGTTGCGTTCCAATTCAAGTCCTTAAACGTTTCGTAGTTTTCGTCCGTCTCTAAAAGGCTGTTTGCAGGCTTAACCGTCGTGAAGTATTTACGCGTTTCAGCCGAGTTGAATAATTCGTCTACCCTTTCCTTAAACGTTTCGTAATCAAGCGTTTGACCAAGCTCCTTATTGAGCGCATTCTTATCTACAACGTACAAATCGTACTTAGTAGTATAGGTGTTGCTTACGCCCTTAATTGAGAAGCTTACGCCGCTGTATGAAGTGTTGACGTATGCAACCGAAAGCGTTTCGGGCGGGGTCGCCGTAGCTTCCTTATAGGAAACGTGGAATTCGAAGTAGGGCAAAAGCTCTGCAAAGTCTTCGTCCCAGACGTCGTCTTTTGTGATGGTTTCCCATACGATTTCGCCGTCTACCAAGGTGGGGTAACGCATATCGTTACTGAAGCTGTCGGTTATAAATATCGTAAATCTATAATTTACGTCCGCTTCCGTAAGGGAAATTGAAAGAGAGTTAGCCGCCAAAGACGTAGCCGAGCTGTTCGTCTTAGCCTGGTAATAAATAGAGTATTTATAGTCGCGGTCGGTAAAATATTCGTCGGTATCCGCCAAGTCGAAGTCGAAAGCTTCGCCTTCTGCATTGGTCAGGTTTTCAAAAGAAGGAAGATAGAACCTGCTGTCCGTACCTGCAAAGAGCTTGCCGACTACGTTGCCGTCCTCATCCTTTAACGCCGCGATTGCTTCGTCAATCTTCTTCTGATAAGCCGCCTGGAATTCTTTAACGCTGTTCTTGTAGGCTTCAAGAACGGGGTCGCCCGAACCTGTTGCCAACAAATCGCTCTTCTGTGCGTAGGTCAAGCCGGGCTTGTGTTCGTCGTCGATGAGCTTTAAGAACTTTGAAGATTCACCGCTGCCCTTAATATCTTTAACGTCTACAAGGGCGTCGTCCTTTGCGTACCAATCGACGAAAACGATATCGGTCTGCGCGGTGCTGCCCGACCTGTCGGCAATCTTGTAGTAAAGCTTAACTAAGCCGTACACGTTATCGTTAATCATATTGCTGGGAATAAAGGTGTTTTCATCCCTGACGATTCTTATTGAAGAACCCGAAGAGATTTCAACGAAAGGATTGTCGTCGCTCTCTTCAGACTCGTACTCGGTCTTATCATAATCGAACTCGGCGTCCGCATACTGTTCGCCCGTAAGGATATAGTAGTAAGCGGTTGCACGGGTCGATGTGCCGATTACGTCGATTACTTTATAATCGAAATTAATCGAGTCGCCGTCGATAAGGTACGAAGGCGTCTTGGTAAAGCAAATTACGGGTGCGACGTTATCTACGATAGTCGTTTCGTAAACGGTGTTGCCGTTCTCGTCTTTGCTGGAAGTTTTAAGCTCGAAAGACTGACCGTTGATATCGTACAATACCATATTTGCGGTATTATCCTGCTGACCTTCTGCAAAGGTTGCGCTGAAGGTTAAAGGCGTAACCGCCTTATCGCCGGTCGAAACGTAGGTTGCAAACGGCTCGTACACGTTTTTGAAGGAAGCTACGGACGCAGCCCCGCCGTTGATATACAAAGGATATTCGCCGTCGTTAAATTCACCGAAGGAAATTTTAATATGCTCGCCCTGAGCAAACGACGCAACGGGGTTTAAAACCGTGTCGTCTTTAAGCTCCTGCACGACGGACATTTCAAGCGTGTTGGCAACTGTAGAAGGCGTGAACACGATATAGTTTTCGGTTATGCTCTTTTCGGTGAGCAAATGCTGTTGGGACTGGAATTTGATTACATATCTTTCAAAGTCCGTATTGGCAAAACCAATTTCCATTGAAAAGGTTACCGTGTCCGTTGCGCTTGTTCGCCAGCTGTAAGCAAGGTTCTGGCGGTATTCAACCGATTCGTCCTCGCCGATTTTAAACATCGTATAGGCGTGAGTTTCTTCGTCTACGGTCTCTTCAGGGGAATAGGTTATTTCCGCACCCCTGATGCCCGTATAGAACACCTTAGAGCCGTCCAATTCCTGCGTGTAATCGGCAGCATACGCGTTTTGCGTTGTGCCAAGCGCTATTGCCGCACCGCTTACAGCCACTGCCGAAGCAAGAATAAGCGAAAGTGCGAGTGTCTTTTTGGTTTTAATTTTTAACATATCAATCGTCCTGTTCGTGCGGATTATTTTGAAATATTAAACCATCCGCAACGTTACAATTTTACAATATTAAAGCAAAGCTTGTCAATAAGTTTTGCGCTTTACGAAGCTTTTATTTGACTATAAAAAGCTTTAAACGCAATTTTGAGTGCGGCTTTTAAATTTTACCGCAGTTAATATTAAACTTTTTCCAGACGCCTTCGTCCTTAGGCGGCTCTGCAATAAAGCGAAGCCTTTCGCCCGTAGTAGGGTGGTTTAATCTTAACGAGTACGCCCAGAGCGCAAGCTTGCCCTTGACCGCCTTTTCGCCGCCGTAGCGCATATCGCCGTAGACGGGGCAGTTAATCGACGCCATCTGCACCCTTATCTGGTGCGTTCTACCCGTGTGAAGGTTGACTTCCGCAAGTGAAAGACCTGCTATCTCTTCCTTGATTTCGTAGTCTAAAGAAGCAAACTTTGCGCCTTCTTCGGTCTGCGTGCAGACGAAAACCATATTGTTGACGGAATTTTTCTTAAGGTAGTTTTCAAGCGTAGCCTGCTTGCGTGAAGGTACGCCGCAGAGCACTGCAAGATATCTCTTTTCGAAACCGCCGTTTTTCATCTGCTCGGATAGCCTTGACGCCGCCTTGGAAGTCTTAGCGAATACCATTACGCCGCCCGTAGGTCTATCCAACCTGTGGACAAGCCCTAAAAATACGTTGCCGGGCTTGTTGTACGTCGTTTTGATATAGCGCTTAATGCAGTCAAAAAGGTTGTCGTCGCCGCTTTCGTCGGGGCAGCAAGGCACGTTTTGGGGCTTTAATACGACTATTATCTGGTTGTCTTCGTGTAAAATTAAAAGGTCTTTTTCGTCCATAATTGCGTTTTGATTTGTATGTTTTATGAGATGATTTAAAAAATCTTTCACCTTATTCGGGTAAGTTTCTCTGGAAAGATGCGAGTAGTTCAAGGCGTGCGAGCACCACCGACAGGAGCTTACTTAAGCGTAAGTGACTGAGGCGTAGCGGAGCACAACACAGAAATACGACGCATATTTACAGAGCGTTAATTAAAAGTGGCAAGTCCGCTACAGCCGCAGGGAAGAATTACTTTACTCTCTCCCGTAGGAAGTCCCACTTCATACGCTTCCACCACTGCACTATCGGGCAGGGTCAGGGATAAAACGTTCTTTATTACGGTTGGCTGTAAACCCGTAGTATAGCTGTTTATAAGTACGAATAAGGGGTTATCCGAAAGCAGGGCGGAGCAAGATTTAACGAAGTCGAACACGTCGTCTTCAATCTTCCACGTTTCGCCGCCCGGACCTCTGCCGTAGCTGGGCGGGTCCATAATGATTGCGTCGTACTTATTTCCCCTGCGTATTTCCCTTGCGACGAACTTGCCGCAATCGTCCACGATATAGCGGATACCGCTGTTTACGCCTGAAAGACGGGCGTTTTCGCCTGCCCTTTCAACCATACCCTTAGCCGCGTCGACGTGGGTTACTTCCGCACCCGACTTTGCGCAGGCGACGGACGCGCCTCCCGTATACGCAAACAGGTTTAACACCTTGATTTTTGCGTCGGGATTTTTAGCCTTGCGCTCTTCTATAAGCGAACGCATTTTATCCCAATTTACCGCCTGCTCGGGGAAAAGACCGGTGTGCTTAAAGCCCATAGGCTTGATTGAAAAGGTCAAGTCCTTATACCCTATAGTCCACTGCGCAGGGAACGGCTTTTTAATCTGCCAGCCGCCACCGCCTTTTTCACTACGGCGATATACTGCGTTTAAATCTTTATAGGAATACAAATCCCTTGAACTACGCCAAATAACCTGTGGGTCGGGGCGAAGAAGGGTTACGTTACCCCATTTTTCAAGCTTCATACCGTCGCCCGTGTCGATTATGCGAAAGTCTTTCCAGCAGTCAGCAATCTTCATAATGTTTATTATAATATGTCGTTGCAAAAATGTAAAGCAAAAATTGTCCTTAGCCGTAACAATCTCTACCCCTAATTATGCTGAATACAGAAAGGGCGGACGGCACAATTGCCGTCCGCCCACACGTTTTGCCAAGCTTTTAAGCCAAGTCCGTTAAATTTTACGTCAGCGTCATAAGATAATCGTACAATACGCTGTAGTAGGTGCCCAGATATTCCTGCGCAACCGTGTCCGCCTGCAAAAGCGCAATGCGCTCGTTGGGGTCTTCTATAGTCAAATAGTAGTCCCTGACGGAAATGTATCTTTCGAGATAGGAAAGTTCGTAGTCGACGACGTAACCCGTATTATCCATGCCGCTATCGCCCGTTTCATCGCCTGAAGTAGGCTCTCGCAAGGACATATTGAACTGCAGCTGCTCTACCAAAACATCAAGCTCGGTCTGGTAATCCTTTTGAATTTCCGCTTCCATCTGGCTGTAAATGGAAGAATTTTCCATATTGTTGGAATTGAGCATAATCTTCAATTCGAACAGCTGTTTATCACGCTTGCGCACCATCTCGTTCTTCTTCTGCTGAGCCGTTCTCAAAAGCTTTTTTTGAACGGTGGTCAAAAGGTCGACTTCGTCTTCGGTTATATCGACTATATCGAAAATCATTTTCTCACCTCCAGCTCGGCGACTACGCTTTTAATTTCAGTATGACCGCGAATTTCAATCTTAATTAGTTCACCCGACGCGTTTACTGCAATTTTGCCCGTACCGTTAAACTTTCGGCTTATATCACCGCAAATAACGGTTATTTCAGGCGAACCGCTTGCGTCCACCCAAATGTTTTTAAGCACCTTTCTGCCGCAACTTCCTATAGGCTTAGAACGCCAGATTCTGCCATCTTCCCCGTTTTCGGTCGAAAGTCTATAGAAACCGTAGCTCTTAGAGCAGTAGAGCTTGCCGTCCGCGATGAACGGGAAAGAGCAGTCTCCGCCGAAAAATACCGCCTTTTTGCTCTCGGGGTCGTATCGCATTATACAATTGACGCCGCAGTAGACGCAGTCGGCGTAGACGTAGCCGTCGCCGTAGACGTACGCCCTGCCTATGCTTGACAAGTTTGCGTCCGTTGCGTATTCGAGAGCGATTGAATCGCCGTCGAAGCAATACAGCCCGTCGCCCGAAGTAAAGTAGTACTTACTCCCTATCACGCCGCCGACGTCGATTTTACCGCCCGTCCTGATTACGTTCTGCGAAGGGGCTATGCGGAAATTGCGCGAATCCGCCATTGCGTGCATTACGCTGAACCCCCTTTCCCTAACGCAGAGAATATCGTCGCCGAAATTTTTAAGCTCTAACACCCGACCTAAGTCGCTGTCCAAAAGAGCGTAACCGCTGCCCTGAACGCCGTCTTCCCAATCGGTCACTCTCAGTCCCGACCACACGACCTTACAGCCGTTATTGCTATCGACGGCAAACAGCCTGCCGCAGTGCATTACGCCGCCGTACATAGGAATAGGCAAATTATAAGTTTCGCTATTCTCCGTCTCGCCGTTATACACGCACATCCGGTTGCCGCAGACGTAGACGATAAGACCTTCGCCGTTTTCGTTACGGGCTTCCGCCGAGAAGGGTTTGCCTGAGCCAAGTTGCGCAAAGTTGTACGGCGTTCCACCGTCTGTAAACACTACGGCAAAACCGTTCGTGTACAGCAGCAGGGTCAACCCGAAATTTACGTGTTGACTGACAGCGTACAAGTTTTTTGCCGTTACCCCGTTTACCGTTTGCCCGCCGGGTGCAGAACAGACCTTAAGGGCTGAGCCGTCCTGCTCGTAGCCGAAGCACGCTTCGCTATAGTCTTTCGAACCGTCGAGAAGGGTTATGCGCGATAAGCTTTTTGAAAGCGAGAACGGCGTGCGCTTTCCGCGCCTTATCATATCCACCTCCTGGGGGGAATACGGGGCTTGACCGTACAACGGGCTATGAGAGCTTCTATCTCGTCGCGGTATCTCTCTTCCCACAGGCGCGACTCTTCCGCACAGCCGCAAACCAAGAAATGTTCCGCCGCCATACCGTACTGAACGAGCCGTTCGCTTACGGCAAATTCAGGGTAGAAAAACGCGTCGTTCTCCTTTAAAGGGTCGGGCGCATATTCGTAAAAGACGGTGGCTTCTTCCGCGTCCGCATACAAATAACCCGCTGATATGTGCCACTCAACCGCCTTATTATCGACGAGTACCTTGTTTATTCTCACAACTCTGCGGGCAAAAGACGAAAGCAGTTTTTTGCCGTAAGAAAGGGTTATATCGTCCTGCGCAGAAAGGGGGAAATATCCACGAGAAAGCTCGTCGAGAACTGAATTGAAATAGGTGAGAAAGGCGTTTTTTATGCGGACGACTTCGGCAGAGAGTTCGGCTGCACCGTCGATTTCATCGGCGGCGTCGTCCCTGCCGACGAGCCGCAGGGCTTGACAAATAATCTCTTTAACCGTCATAGTCCACCCCCTTATTCTTCGGACTTAGTAAGCTTAATCAAGCCCTGACCCCAAGGGCATTTGCATATGATATCCGCATACTTGACGAGCGTAGCGGTGTACGCCGCTTTGCCTGCAACCTGCTTTAATACCCTGCCGTCCTCGTCTTCAAGCCAGGTCCAGTCGCAAAGCTGGCTTAAAATAAAATCGTCGGTGTTTAAAACGTAAAT
>JBJEVB010000045.1:0-8366 GCA_051884155.1 Candidatus Coproplasma sp.
TACCCGTTACACGCTATTTTCTTTTTTAATCTTTTATTAATTATCTTTTTTGTCGTCGTTGAACGCAGAGAAAATATCTACGTCCTTAGCGCTGTGTCCTTTGATGAGTTGGTAATAGGGGTCGGACGAGAAATCCCTTTCCTTTTCGTAACTGCCGCCTAAGCTTTCGATTGCATACTTGAGTTCCTGATACTCGACAAAGGTTATGCCTTCTTCGTCGATTTTATCGAGCAAATAGGGCAACGCCCTTTCGTCGCCGTATGCCGCCAAATAGCTTGCGTGCATAGATAAATTTTCTGGCGAGATGCGAAATTCTTTTAATAAAATATCGAAAATTCTCTCGTCTTTAATTACACAACGTGAAAGAATTTCCATCATATATTCCTTTTGAACGCCCTTTTCGTAGTAGGAAATTGCCTCTTCCTTGACGTCGTCGGCAAGCTCTTTTATGTTGTCTACGCAGGTGTTTTGTACGTCTTCATCTTCCGACGTAGTTAAAAGGCGCATATACTCGGGCAGGGCGGCTTTGCTTACGCCTATAAGGTTGAGTGCGCAGGAAATCTCGTCCTGAGTACCGCTTAAAAGCGGCAAGAGCAATTCGTCCATATCCCTTGCTTCTATCGCGTTGAATAAAAATAAGCTTACGGGCACTTCGTTTTTTAAATGGGATTTTAACTGAGCAACGAGCTGTTTATCGTCCATTTCCGCAAAATATTGGTTGGGCGATTTACCTATGGACTTAATGGTCGTATCCCCGAAGCGGGCGTACAATTTGGGAATGATATCTTCCCATTCCTTTTCCTTATATTCGCCCGAATGTTTTTTTATGTACTCGGACAGCTTTTCGTCAAACATACCGTCGAAGTCGTAAATTTTCATAGATTATCACCTGATAATTTTTCTACTTTATTTATATCCGCGCCGAAAAAGTCGCAGATTTGCCCCATTGTAAGCTCTTCCTTTATATGCGAAAACTTGATTATTGCCGCAGCAATATCGGGCACGGACTTGCACTCGTCCAGCCTGTTTTCACTCTCTAATTTTTTATACAATTCTTCGGTAGCAACTGCAATTTTAAGGAAATACGCCCCGTCTAAAATGGCGAAACGGGAATACGCCAAGCCGTAGGCGTGCAAAAACGCCTTGCGCTTTTTTCTACCGAGCTCTACTTTTAAAATGGTAACGCTCTTATACATATTGCAGACGACTATTCCGTATACGCCTTCCCTGTTTTGCTGTACTCTGCCCGAAAGCAATTCAAGCTTAACGTGGTCAGGCATAAAGCTATCTAATAAAACGTCCCTAACCGTGTCGTCCATACCGCCCTTTAACGCGGCGAACGCGCCTACAAGGCGAAGTTCTTCGGTTGCGTTGGGCTCGCCTTCGTCCATACACCAATGAATTGCCGCCGAAATATCCGCTTCCTTTAAAAGCTTTTGAGCGTTTATATCGGTTAAATGGGTGAATGCCGAGAGCATGGCAATGTTTGCTTCGCATTCCGAACGGGGAAGGCGGTAAAAATACTCTAACTCTCTTCTCTTTTCAAAGGGCTTTTTGCTCTCTTCAAGCACGACGTAATACCAATAATCTGCCGTAACGGCGTTGGGATATACTGTCAAAAGAGTATCGAAAATTTGTATGCTCTTTTCGATTTTGTCGCTGTTATACGCCGCAATCGCCTTAAAAAACAAAAACGAACAGTCGTAGGCGAACCTATCGTCCATTCGGCAAAATAGGTCGTAAGCTTCCTTGTGCATCTTGTTTTCACAGCAGACGGTGGCGATTTTGTACATATCTTCGCTATCGGTCGTGTTGACCTTTAACAGCTTATAGGCAAGTTCCTTTGCTTCGTCCCACTTATGCTGTTGGCTCTTGACCGCAGAAAGCGTAGTTAAGGCGTGAATGTTTTGCGGGTCGCCTTCTAAAATGTGCAAGCACTCTTTTTCCGCGTCGTCGTCCCTGTCGGCAATGATATTGCACATTGCAATATAATTACGCGCGGTAAAATATTTTTCGTTGCCTTCGCCAACCTTTTCAAATTCGGCTATCGCACCGTCGAAATCGTTTGCACGCATTAAGTCGATACCCTTACTCAGCTCTGCCGTGTAGTCTGCAAGCTTTGCAGGCCAGGCAAAGCGAAGGGTTGGCTTTTCCTTTATTAAAAAGGCGTTGATTATTTCCTGCCTGTTCTGGGGAGTGAGTTCCTTTTCGGTTTCCATTAAGAGCTTGTTATAATAGTATGCGGCAAAATTATCCTGCCCTAAGCCCATAAAACCGACGGCAAGCCCTTCGTACGCTTCGGCAAAGTCTGCGCCGTCGCCTGCGTAATCTAAATATTTAAACCAACCGTTAATACTCTTTTCGCATAGACCCAAGTCGTCGAAAATTTCAGCGTACAGCAAATAAGAGTCCTCGTCGTTACCGTTGAGGACGGCGTTTTTATTAAGCATTTTTAACGCCTTTATATAGTTGTGCTCTTCAACGCTGTCGGCGGCAATAGATAGCAACCTGTCTGCGCTGAAATCTATTTCGGCTGTTTTCTTCATTAATTAAAAATTTTCCTCGATGGACTTTTTATCGTAAACGTAATCGGTATTGCAATAGTGGCAATGCACCTTGACCGTACCCTGCTCTTCACAGATTTTTATAAGCTCGGCTTTACCAACTGATGCAAGCACACCCCTGATTTTTTGCTCCGAACAGTTGCATTTATAGACGGGATTAACTTCGATTATCTCGCCGCATGCCACGCCATTAAAGAATTTTTCTATTATCTCGTCGGGGCTGTACTCTGCGTTTGAACTATCGTCGCAATAGGCGTAAAAAGCGTCACCAGCCGCCGCCGTTTCATCGTCGTCGGCGTCGGGAAGAAGCTGGATTATAAGTCCGCCTGCACTCTCGCACCTACCGTTTTCATCTATTTTAACGCCCACCTTTACTGCCGTGGGGATTTGCTCGCTCTGCTGGAAGTACTTGGCAAACGCGTCAGATATATCGTCGGAAGTGATTTCGCACGTTCCAACGAAGGGTTGGGAAAAGCCGTCTTCCCTGACCACCGTTAAAGAACCGCCCTTAAGCGTTTGAGTGCAGCTGCCGTCGGCATAACCGCGAACGTGCAAAAGCGCGTCGGAAGATACCGACACCGCACCGTCGCCGTCCTTTGCCTTGACCGTTATGGAAACGGCGCCCTTCATACCCTTTATGCCCGATGCAAAGTAGGCGCAACAGGTTAAAAGACCGCCCAAAATTCGGGACGCCGACGGCGACGTCGAGTGAATTTCTATCGCCTTATTTACAAGTGCGGTTGTGTCAAGTACCGTTACCTGAACGTTGCCCGAAAACGCCAAAAATCTCTTTATGCTATCCATAATTTACCTTTCAATTTCAAACGCTGCTTAAACCCGTACAATTAAAGTTTGGTTTTTTTGCCGACTAATAATTCGCTTTTTGCTTTTGCCTTTTAACAAATACTGCGACCATAAAGTAGACGAAACTACCCCCACCTTAACAAATACTGCGACTAAAGTATAGCCGCAGTCGTCTTTGTTTTTTTGTGGGCGCAATTTGCGCTTTGTTTTTTGCTTTTATCAGTTGCCGAGAAGGTTGTTTCTGTTGACCTTTTTCTTCTTTTTGCCGTTATTCGTAGTCAACGCCTTTTCTCTTTCGGCAAACATCTTTTCGTACTCGACGTACTTAGCTTCGCCCTTATGCTCTTCGTAATAAGCGTTAATTTCATCGCTGATTTTTGCCCTGTCTTGCGCTACCCTTGCAACGTCTGCACGGCTGAACGCTATGCCGACTTCTGCAACCTGAGTGCCGCCTTCAATGGGACGAAGGGGTCTGCCGACGAGTTCGCTCCTGCCTGCGGCAAGTATTTCACGCGCAGCCGCCTTTTCTTCCGCAAGCTTTTCTGCCGCGAGCTGTTTGGGGGATAGGTTTGCCTTTCTCGCTTCTTCTTCACTCTTAACGGCAGGGGTGATGAACATATCGAACACCCACTGCGTATAAGCCATCCAACATAAAATCGTAAACGAGAAACCTATGAAAATATAGATTATGCAACCGATTACAAGGAAGAACTGAGAAGTCGTGCCTATAAGTAAGAACCAAGCGGGGATAAGCGAGAAGCCTATCATAAATATGCTTTGAATAACCGTTCCCATTAAGAGCACGAAGGAATTTTTGATAAGATACTTAAGCTTAACCCTGTAGCTTACGCCTACCGCCAAAATCCACATCATAATAATTCCGACTAGGACGGTTGCTATTATCATAAACACCTGCGCGGTTATGGGACCGCCCTTGGACTCGCCGAGAGCTATTTGCCATTTTGCCCAATCCGAAACGCAGAAGCTGCCGAAAATAAACACCATAAATACGGTCACGGGGAAAACCACGTTGAAGTAGTTGATTTTAATGCCCTTGAAATAGTCCTTTAAATGGAACTGACCGTTGGTGTTAATCATCTTCTTGATTGAGTAGCAAGCGCCTGCGATACCCACCGAAGCAATTAAGCCTGCAACTATAAGTAACGAAATGAAGAGCAAATCTGCCGAAAGAGTGATACTCTCTGCCGAGCCCACCATACTAGGCGTTATGGGGTATACGCCTAACGCGTTGTTAGAGAAGGGATAAACTAAACCCATCTGCGAAATGTACGCACCCCTGAAATACGCAACCGCTATGCCAGGCACGAAGAATAATAACGTAAACACGTTGATTATTACTAACTGGACGAAGTTGTTTTTAAAGATATTCCAAGTATCCCCCCACCTGCCCTTTACGGGTGCGTGGGTGCGGACGTAACCTTCTTCTAATTCGTTGCCCTCTAAAGAGCTAACTTTTGATTGTGACTTTGCTTGAGCCTTTGATTGAGCCATTAAATTCAAACTCCTGTCGTAAACTGTAAAACTATTCGTTTTAGAGATTATATTGCTATAATTATACAGCATAGTTAAATATTTTTCAATTGATTTTAATACCGATTGAAAAAAACTTTGACATTTATATACGCTTGTGGTATTATATCATAGCTAAATAGAGGAGCGGACGAGCATTAGTATCTTTTGCATAAGTCAAGTGAAAGCTTGACCGCATTGAAAAAGGGCATCTCCGCCGAAGTCGTATGGCAAAATCTGCCAACGGCTGGGCATACGGGCTAATACCCGTGTGACTGTCACTTTTTGTGTTGCGCTATTTGCATTAAGTAAGGCTTAAACCTTTATTGCGGCGCACACCTTTGCGCCGTATTTTTTATTTAGCCGAAAATTAACATTTATTTTTAAAGAGGAATAAACTATATGAAAAAGTATAAAGTGGGCATTATCGGCGCAACCGGTATGGTTGGTCAGCGCTTTGCAACCTTACTTGAAAATCACCCTTGGTTTGAACCCGTTTGCCTTGCGGCAAGCGCTAATTCCGCAGGTAAAAAGTATAAAGATGCGGTTAAAAAGTGGCTTATGACTGCGCCTATGCCCGAAAAGCTTAAGGACGTAGTCGTTTTGGACGCTTCGGCTGACAAGGAAAAGATTGCGTCACAAGTCGACTTCTGCTTCTGCGCCGTCAATATGAAAAAGGACGAAATCCGCGCTTTGGAAGAGGAATACGCAAAGCTTGAATGCCCCGTCGTTTCCAACAACTCTGCCCACAGATTCACGGGCGACGTTCCTATGATTATCCCCGAAGTCAACGCAGACCACTTGGAAGTTATCAAATCTCAAAGAGAACGACTTGGCACTAAGCGCGGCTTTATCGCCGTTAAGAGCAACTGCTCTCTGCAGTCCTACGTTCCCCTTCTTCACCCCTTGAAGAAATTCGGTATCAAGTGCGCGGCAGTTACCACCTATCAGGCTATTTCAGGCGCAGGTAAGGTGTTTGAAACCATGCCCGAAATTTTGGACAACGTTATCCCCTATATCGGCGGCGAAGAAGAAAAGAGCGAGAAAGAGCCTTTAAAGATTTGGGGCGAAGTGGCAGGCGGTAAAATAATACCTGCAAGCGCACCCACCATTACGGCTCAGTGCTTGAGAGTTCCCGTAAGCGACGGCCACACCGCTGCTTGCTTCGTAAGCTTTGAAAACAAGCCTTCCAAAGAAGAAATCTTAGCCGCTTGGGCAGACTTTGCAGGCGAACCCCAGACGCTTAAGCTCCCTTCTGCACCCACTCAATTCATTCACTATTTCGAAGAAGATAACCGCCCCCAGCCCAAGCTTGACAGAAACACCGAAAACGGTATGGCCGTCTGCGCAGGCAGGCTTAGAGAAGATAATCTCTTCGATTACAAGTTTATAGGCTTTTCGCACAACACCTTAAGGGGTGCGGCAGGCGGCGCAGTACTTCTTGCAGAATTACTTGCGGCAAAGGGTTATTTCGACTAATTTAAGGTTTGGTCAGGCGTTGACCAAAATAAGACAGACCCGAAATATTAAGAGGTTATATTTATGAAAGGATTTTTTAACGGAACGGCTACGGCTATGGTTACCCCCTTCCACGTTGGCGGCGGCGTAAACTTTGAAGTTTTCGGTAAAATGATTGACTACCAAATTGAAAACGGCACGGACGTGTTGGTTATTTTGGGCACAACAGGCGAGCCCACAACTATGACCGAAGAAGAAAAAATTGCCGTTATGAAATTTGCGGTTGAATACGTCAATAAAAGGGCGAAGGTCGTATTCGGTTCGGGCAATAACTGCACGGCAAACGCCGTTAAGGCGAGCAAGCTTGCCGAAGAGTTGGGTGCGGACGGTCTTTTGTGCGTTACCCCCTACTACAACAAGTGTACTCAAAAGGGCATTATTGAATATTACAAGACCATTTGCGAAAGCGTAAAAATTCCCGTTATCGCCTACAACGTACCCGGAAGAACGGGCGTGAACATTCTGCCTGCTACGGCTGAAGCTCTTGCGCAAATTCCCAACATGGCAGGCATAAAGGAAGCTTGCGGAAATATGGAACAGATTTGCGAGACGATGAGACGCATTCGCGGTAAGATGGATTTATATTCGGGCGACGACAACTTGAACTTACCCATTCTTGCTATAGGCGGTGCAGGTCTTATTTCGGTCGTTTCCAACATAGCGCCCAAGCAGGTTAAAGAAGTTTACAATCTCGTTAAAGAGTGCAAGCTTGATAAAGCGAACGAGCTTGAAGATAAGCTGTTGCCCTTAATCGACGCTTGCTTTGTAGAAGTAAACCCCATTCCTGCAAAGTACGGCTGCTGCGCAATCGGCTTGGACGCAGGTACCCCCCGAGCACCCTTGACCGAGCTTGAAAGCGAACACAAGAAGATTATGGACGAATGTATTCAAATTGCAGGGGTGGAACACTTATGATAAAGGTTGCAGTCTGCGGCGCTTGCGGTAAGATGGGCGCAAACATTTTAAGTCTTTTGGATAGCGACGACGAAGCGGTTGCCGTCTGCGGCGTTGACCCTATGGGCGAAAGCGACAGCGTTAAAACAGTTAAGAGCTTTGACAAATTGCCCTGCGAAGGCAACGATAAGCCCGACGTTATTATCGACTTCTCTTCCCCTAAAGCGCTTGACAGCGAGCTTGAGTACGCTATAAAAAATAACGTACCCGTCGTAATAGGCTCTACGGGCTTTACCGACGAACAGCTTTCTAAAATAGACGAAGCTTCTAAAAAGGTCGCTATTTTTAGGACGGCTAACTTCTCCTTAGGTGTAAACCTTTTATGCAAGCTTGTTAAACAGGCGGCTGAAACGCTTGGCGAAAAGTTCGATATAGAAATAATCGAAAAGCACCACTCGCAGAAGGTTGACGCACCCAGCGGCACGGCGCTTATGCTTGCACAAAGCGCAAATCAAGCGTTTAACAACAGCAAGCCCTATATAAACGGACGCGAAGGAATTTGCGGCAAGCGCGGCAACGAGATAGGCTTGCACGCAGTGCGCGGCGGCACGATTGTCGGCGAACACGAAGTTGATTTCTGCGGCGAAGACGAAATTATCACCCTTTCCCACTCTGCGCGAAGCAAAAAGGTATTTGCGGCAGGCGCAATCAAGGCGGCAAAGTGGCTTGCAGGCAAGGGCGCAGGCAAGTATAATATGGGCGACCTTTTAGCTGATTGACCCCCATATATGGCGCAACTAATCCACTTGACGGTGATTAAATCCAAGCTAACGCTTGATGCAATCCACGCAAGGCGTGATTCAATCCACCGCTAAAGCGGTGATTAAATCTATCGGCAAGCCGTTGATTAGGTGGAATTATTAGAAGTATCAAACTCTATCGTCACGAGCTTTTGGCTCGTGACACTTTCCCTATTCTTTAGGGAAAGCGAGATTAGTCCGCCCATACTCGTTGGGATTGCCGCGCCGACGTAAAGTCGGCTCGCAATGACGGGTT
>JBJEVB010000046.1:0-8346 GCA_051884155.1 Candidatus Coproplasma sp.
ATAACATAAAGTTGATTTCAGTCAATAGGCAGCTAAAATTTTTAGCCGCAATTAAACTAATTTTCCGTAAGCGATAAAAGATATTTTCCGACTGAGTAAAAATCCCCGTCGGACGCAAAATCGGCAGTTTGCTTAACCGCGTCAAAATCGTCTTGGTTGGGGGATATATCGGTATGAACGTATACCGATTTCATACCCAGCGACTTTGAAGAAAGAATATCGCAGACGTAATCGTTACCCGTATACACGGTATCTTTCAGGTCAAGATTATACTTTTGGGCGAGATGACGAAAAAATTCTTTCGAAGGCTTTTTCTTGCCAAAATCGGACGACAGCTCTATACCGTCGAAATACTTTGTAAGACGGCATCTTTTGATTTCGTTCAAGGTAAACGACGACTGCGCATTGGACAGAATATATAGCCGAGCGCCTGCGTTTTTGAGTGACTTTAAGGTTTTGCGGACGCCCTTATACACCCCTATTCTCAACGTAGACGCTCTTCTAAAACGCAGAGCAAAAGCCGCCAATTTCTCCTTTTCTATCTCAACGCCGTGACGAGCTGCTATGCGGCTTATAACTTCAATAAAATCTGCTTCGTCTTCGGCGGCAACCGCACCGAAGATATTATCGTATTCCGTCCAGAAATCTATTTCTTTGCCGCAAAGCTTATTAAAACGAGCGGCAATCTTTTTTCTGAACGTCGGCAGGTTTTCGTCAGTTCTTATTTTAATAAGTGTTCCGTATAAGTCAAACGCAAAATTTTTCATACCCGCATTATATCATTAAGAAAAGCCGTTTGCAATATGTATGTTTAAATTCAGCAGGTTTTAATAACAAAAAAAGAGAAACAAACTTTTTTTGTCTCTCTTTTATTTTTCAGTTTTTGTTTCCCATAAGTTACAGCGCCTGTAGCACCTGTTGCGCCCGTCGCGCCCGTACCCGTAGCGCCTTTATGCCCCGTAGGACCCGTTGCACCCGTTGCGCCCGTTGCGCCTGTTGCGCCTGTAGCACCCGTTGCACCCGTTGCCCCCGTCGCGCCCATTGCGCCCGTCGGTCCTGTAACTAAGGTTTGGCAGACGATAGTTTCAAAGTTACAACCGCCGCCGCAACCGCAGCCGCCGCAGCAATCGCAGTTTAAAAATATTTTAAAAAGTTCTTTTATCATTGGTTAAATTACCTTTTCACCCCTTTTGTTAAAAAATATTGCTTGTTATATAGATAGCTTTTGTCGTTTGGTTTAAACGCGCCTGCTATTTCGTTATACTCTTCCGCCCTTTTTAAGTCGCCTGCCCTGTCGTATAAAACGCACAGGCGAATTGCGGGGATAAAGCCTGAGTAATCGGCGTTGAAAAAACCGCCGTTTTCGAGTTTTTCAGGGTTAGAGAGAGCGCGCTCGTACCAAAAAATTGCCGAAGTTATATCGCCCTTTTCTTCAAAGTGCGAAGCTAAAATACAACAATCTTCCGCGTGCGGAAAGGAGAATAGAAAACCGCTTGCTAATGCAGCGAGCGCGTCCTCTCTTCGCCCCAAACTTGACAACGCCTTATAGAGCATTCGGCTTGCTTCGACCTTATTTTCTACCCAACCGTCCGATTTCAAAAAGCTTTCTAAAACGGCTACGCTCTCTTCCGTGAAGTTGTTAAAATACAGCTCGCGTCCGTAATAAAACTTTTCACGCGCAGAGAGCTTGCCGCCCTTTGCAATTTTATTCTGATAAATACGCAGGTTGCGCATAGGCGAATTGCTCTTCTGCTTTTTGTGAAATATACACGCGTCTGAGTAGATTATTTTGCCTATCGGGGTTACGGCTTCGTGCACGGCGCCTTCCCACCTAAGTCCCAAAGAGCGTCGGAAAATACGCTCGCGGTAGAATACGAAAGTCGGGTTACCCCCTTCGTCGAACGCGCAGGCGTACTTTAAAAAAGCGACGTCAAAGCCGCCGTCTTTTACCAAAGAAGATATGATTTTTGCATTTTCTTCCGTCACCACGTCGTCGGCGTCAAGCCACATAATATAGTCGCAACTTGCCTTTTCAAAGGAATAGTTTCGGGCGGCAGAGAAGTCGTCGCACCACTCGAAAGAATATACTTTTTGAGTGAATCGCTTTGCAATCTCTACACTCTTATCGGTTGAACCCGTATCGACCACCACGATTTCGTCGGCGACGGGCAAAATACTTTCAAGGGCTCTTTGAAGGGTTAGCTCTTCGTCCCTTACAATCATACAAACGCTTAATGATGGCATAGTCAAGTCGTACTATATTATATGTAACCGCCCTGCGCTTTGTGTGGGGAAAAATTGACTTTATATCATTACTTTGCTATAATTTATAAAAGCTTGGTCAGGTGAGTTGTATGAGAAAGAGTAACAGGGAAATTAAAGACTTTAATAAAATTATAGATTTATTAGATAGGTGTCAGGTTATAAGGCTTGGTTTGTACGGCGAAGATTACCCCTATATCGTACCCCTTTCCTTCGGTTGGGAAGTGAATGAAGGCAAGCTTAGCATATACTTCCACTGCGCAAAGGAAGGCAAAAAGCTTGCTTTGATTGCTTCAAACGGCAGGGTTTGCGTCGAAGCGGATATTTTGAACGGCTATAAGGCGACAGAAAGGGGCGTTACCGCCGACTACGAGAGCGTTATTGCCTTTGGCACGGCGAAAGAAGTTGTAGGAAACGAAGCTATACACGGAATTAAACTGTTGCTTGACCACTGCGGCATTTCAGGCTATTCGCCCGAAAATTGCGTTTTGATGGGTATTGTTGCCGTATATAAAATAAGCGTTGATACGATTACGGGCAAAAAGAGATTTTTATAATTTAAGACTAATCGTAAGGCTAACTTTTTGCCGTGCTTTAACGCTTTTTTGCAAAACATAGGCAAAACGGGTTGAGTTTTTTTATACGATATGTTATATTGAACTTGCACGAAGGTATAGCTCAGTTGGTTAGAGCGCTTGCTTGACATGCAAGAGGTCGATGGTTCAAGTCCATTTATCTTCACCATAGGGCAAAAAGGAAGGCTTATCGTGCCTTCCTTTGTTCGTCTTTATACACTTAATATGTGATATTTAATTATGAAAATTGCAGTTTTTTCGGACGCGCACGGAAATTTAAATGCGCTTGATAAGGTGCTAAATAGCATCAAATCCCAAAACGTCGACAAGGTTATATTTTTGGGCGATATCTTTTCAAAGGGTGAAAACGCCCTTGATTGTTTAGACAGGTTGATTAATTTTGACGTTACCTGCCTAACGGGCAACTGTGAATTGTATCTTATATGCGGTGTTGAGATTGACTGCGACGTTTTAAAGGATAAAGAGTATTACGATACGGAAAGGGCAAAGCTTAACGGCGAGCAATTGAACTTTTTAAAGAGCCTGCCGCTTGAAATGACGGTTGAGTTCAATAAAAAGAAGTTGCACTTTGCCCACTTTTTGATTAGCGACCCCACCGCCGCCTACCCATTTGAACAGCTTTCGATAATGAAAAACGGTCAATTTGAAAGGTTGATTGAAAATAACGAGTATGATTTAATGGTTATAGGGCATACGCATAAACACTTCGTTTGGGGAAACGTGGTCGGGGTGGATTCCTGCGGGGTCAATAAACCAAATTATCTTTTAATCGAAGTCGGGAATGAGATTAGCTTTTCCGTCGTAGAAATTGATTTAAAAAAATTTTTTAACTTTTTTTTAAAAAGTGCTTGACTCTCCTTTTAGGGGATAGATTACGATATAGGCGTAGGAATTGTTACGCCTACTTATAAGGAGAAAAGATTATGTACAAAATCGGTGAGTTTTCGATGCTATGCAAGATGACGGTTAAGGCTTTGCGCTTTTATGAAGAGCAGGGACTTATTAAACCAAACTTTGTCGACGAGTTTACCAACTACCGCTACTACGAAGCAGAGCAGCTATCTCAGGTAGAATTTATCGTTAAACTTAGAGAAATCGGGCTTTCGGTCAAGGAGATTAAACGGGTCTTTTCCGGAGAAGACTTGAATTTGATTTTAGAAGAACGAAAGAAAAGCATTGACGAACAGATTGATTTGTGCAACTCTCAACTCCTTAAAATAAAACTATTGCAAAAGGAGAAAGCTATGAAAGAACAGATTATTATTAAAGAAATACCCGAACACACCGTTTACTATAAGGACGGTAAAATTGCAAACTTTGGCGAGATTGCAAACTTTGTGTTAATGGCGGGCAGCGAGTGCGCTAAGGCTAACCCTAACTTAAAGTGCGTTGAGCCAAACTACTGCTATTTAAATTATTTAGACGGCGAGTACAGGGAAACGGATATTACTATCCGCTACGTTGAAGCGGTTGAAAGTATTGGCGTTGAGACCAAGAATATTAAGTTTACCACTATACCCAAAGCTAAGTGCGTGTGCATTCAGCACAGGGGTTCATATGCCAACCTGCGTTCTTCCTACAATACTATTATTAAGTATATCGAAGAGAACGGCTTAAAGATTGACGGCTTTGCCAGAGAGTGCTACATAGACGGCTGTTGGAACAAGGAAAACGAAGAAGATTATTTGACTGAAATTCAGTTTCCCGTTAAGTAAATTTTTGTAAGACGAGAACGCCGCCGCACCCGAATGCTTTGGGTGCGGCGGCTTGCTTTTTATTACAGACTTGATTTTTATAAAATTAATTGATAAAATAAATGTATGAATTGGTTTAATTATTACGGGCTTATAATAATTGCATTGATTATGATACCCAACGTCGTTTTTGCTGTTTTGAATAAGGACGGGTTTAAAAACAAATATAACAACAAGCTATGCGAAACGTTTGAGCAGGTTGGCAGATACGCCTGTTTTGCTCTTATGATTTTCAATATCCCCTACACCTATTTCAACTACTACTTCCCTTTCGCGGAAATCGTTTACCTTACCGTAAACGGCGCGTTGGTTTTGTCCTACCTGCTCGTTTGGGTAATTATGTGGAAAAAGGATAACCTTTTAAGGGCAATACTGCTTTCTTCTATTCCGTCTGCGATATTCGTCCTTTCGGGCGTTATTATTGCAAGCATACCGCTTATCGTTTTTTCGATAATCTTTGCCGTAACGCATATACTTATTTCGGTAAAGAATGCAATATTGTAATTAACGTAAAAACATCTTAATAAGTTTATCGTTCAACTTCTTTACAGGACGATAGCGCATAGGAAGGTCGAGCCAGGTTGCCTTGTCAACTATACTCTTATAGTGCGTAAAGGTTTCAAAACCCACCCTGCCGTGATATGCGCCTATGCCGCTTGCACCGAAGCCGCCGAAGGGCATAGAAGAAGTTGCAAGATGAATAACTACGTCGTTGACGCAGCCGCCGCCAAAGCCAAGCCCTGCCGTCAACTTTTTTATTGCCTTTTTATTTGACGAGAACACGTATAACGCCAACGGACTATCGTTATTTGATACGTACTCTTCCACTTCGGTTATATCGCTATACGTTAAAACGGGCAAAATCGGTCCGAAAATTTCTTCCTGCATAACGGCGTCGGTTAAATCTACGTTATCTAAAATGGTGGGTTCGATTTGAAGAGTTTTATCGTCGCACCTGCCGCCGTGTACCACCTTTTCACTTTGAATAAGTCCTTTTACCCGTACAAAATGTTTTTTGTTTATGATTTTGCCGTAGTCGGGATTTTGCAAGGGGTTGTCGCCGAATTGCTTGACAATCTGCTTTTTAAGCTCGGCTATAAGTCTATCATGCACCGATTTTTCGCAATAAATATAGTCGGGAGCAACGCACGTTTGACCTAAGTTTAAAAATTTACCCCACGCTATGCGCTTTGCTGCAAGTGGAATATTTGCCGTTTCGTCGACTATGCAGGGACTTTTACCGCCTAATTCTAACGTTACGGGGGTCATGCTTGCAGCCGCCTTTTCATAGACGAGCTTGCCTACGCTTTTACTGCCCGTAAAGAAAATATAATCGAATTTGGAATTAATAAGCTGCTCGTTAACCTGCCTGCCGCCAAAGATAACTGCCACATATTCAGGGGGGAATACGCTTTCCACCACCTTTTTTATCGCAAGATTTGTGTTGGACGAATATGCGCTGAGTTTTAAGACAACCGTGTTCCCTGCCGCAACTGCGTCGATAAGCGGGTCGATGGATAAAAGGAAGGGATAGTTCCAAGGGTTCATTATAAGCACGTTGCCGTACGGCGACGGTAAGCGGTAGCTGATTGATTTAAACTGAGCAAGCGGTGTTGCAACCTTTTGCGGCTTTGCAAACCTTTTTATATGCTTAATCATATACGAAAGCTCGCTTAAAGCAAGACCCGTTTCGCACATAAAGCTCTCGCTTTCGCATTTGCCTAAGTCCTTATAAAGCCCTTCGTGAATTTCGTCTAAATTTTCCTTGATTGCCGCATAAAGCGCCTTTAGATGCTTTAAGCGGTGATTGACGTCCAACGTCTTACCGCTTTTAAAATAGGCGCGTTGGCACTCTAATAAAGCTTCAACTTCCATATTAAGTCCTTTTACTCACCCTTTATTTTTAAATACATTTCACTTAATTTTTGCTTGTTCCAAAGTACGGGTACGGGATATAAGGGGTTAGCTTCCTTTTCCGCATAGCCCGAAAGCTCGTCGATATCTTCTTCGTCGATTACGGGCAGGCTTGCAGGGATATTGAACTTTTTATTAAGCTCTTCAATCTCGGCAATGACCTTTTTTGCACCCGAATTGTAGCTTTCGCTTTTATCAATTAAGCCGCAAAATACTGCTATTTCCCACAGCTTTTTTTCTATCGCCGAGCCGTACTCTTTTAACACTATGGGCAAAATTACGGCGTTGGCGAGCCCGTGCGGTACGTCGTACTTGCCGCCTAACGAATGGGCAAGCGCGTGGACGTAGCCGACGTACGCCTTAGAAAACGCCCTGCCTGCCTTGTGCGAAGCGATGAGCATATTCTTCCTTGCCGTCGGGTCGGGGGAAGAAAAAGATTTTTCGATATTTTCAAATATAAGCTTGCACGCGTCCAAAGCGTCCTTACGGGTAGACTTGTTGCCGCCCTTACCTATATACGCTTCTATTGCGTGGGTTAATGCGTCCATACCCGTCGTGGAAACTACGCTTTTAGGAAGGGACATCGTCATACCTTCGTCTAAAACGGCAAAGCGTGGAATTAAGGGGAAGTCGTTTATCGCGTACTTATGGCGGGTTTTACTATCGACTATGACGGCGGCTAAAGTCGTTTCGCTGCCCGTGCCTGCCGTCGTGGGGACGGCAATCAAAAGGGGAATTTTTTTGCGCACCTTGAGTATGCCCTTTAAGCCGTTAAGAGTCTTTTTAGGTCGTGCTAAGAGCGCGCCTACCCCCTTTGCGCAGTCCATAGGCGAGCCGCCGCCCACTGCGATTAGGCAGTCGCAACCGCCTGTTTTGTAAATTTCAAGTGCGGACGCAACGTTCTCCGTAGTGGGGTTTGCCACAACGCCGTCGTAAATTTCGTAGGATAGACCTGCGTCCTTTAAAGAATTTTCAAGGGGTAAAATAAGCGATAAACCGCGAATGGTTTTATCGGTTACGATTAAAGGTTTTTGCTTGCCGTTGTCCTTTAACGTTTTTGGAATTTGCGTCGTTTTATCCAAAATTTTTGGGTCTTTATATGGTAGAAAAGGCAGGGCAATCTTTAATGCCAACTGAAAGATTCGGCAATAAATCGCTTTGAACGCGTTCATATCCTTTTTATTTGAAGTATTTACAGGTTTTTTCATATACACCTACACCGCCAAAATTTATTTAGTCAAGCCGTCGTAATAATTTTCAAGGTTCTTTGCAACCGTCTCAAGCGCGTTATAAAAGCCTATGCGCTCGGCGTCGGTAAAGTCGTAACTGCACATCTTTACCGCCTTTGCCGCCTTTTGATTGATTTGTTCAGCCAAACCCTGCCCGTCTTCCGTTAAGGTTATAAGCTCGTTATACTTATTCGGATTATAGCTAACGTATCCCTTTTCCTTAAGCGTCTTTAACGCGCGTGAGATTGCCGCCTTATCTTCTAAAGTGAGTTTAACAAGCTCGCTTGCAGTAAGCCCGTTGGGGCGGCTTTTAAGGTAGTAAACGCACATCACGTGAATGGTCTTTAAGCCGTAATCGGACATTTCCCACGTTTTGATTTTTTGAACGAGCTTATTCAGCTTTAGTACGGTTATGGTAAATTGTTCGAAAATATTATCCATTTTATTCCCCAAAGTAGATTAATCAACGAGTTTAGTATAAACTACTCTACCCGTTTATGTCAAACGAATTCGTTGATTAATCAACAATTTAGGGTGTACGGGCTTACTAAAAACGTAAATAGCTATTGACATCGTTGCAATTGAGTGGTA
>JBJEVB010000047.1:0-2168 GCA_051884155.1 Candidatus Coproplasma sp.
AAAGTCAAGGACTTTAATGGCGAAAAATTTTTATATCTTCCGCCCTATCTTTCGGGTGACGATATCAACGCCATTAAAGAGCTTATAACCCCGTTCGACGGCATATATTGCGGGGGTAATTACGCGGTTATGCTTGCAAAAGAGCTTAATAAAAAGCTGTTTGCAGGCGTTGGGTTCAACCTTTCAAACAGCGTTTCGACTGAAGGCTGCCCTGCCGACTATATCGCCCTTTCAAAGGAATTGTCGGTTGCAGAAGCCAAGCCGCTTGCAAGGGCAAATACCTTCTATTTAAACGGCGGCGATATAAAGGTTATGGACTTAATCTACTGCCCATTCTCTAAAACCTGTAAGGACTGCGACAGAAAAAAGCTGTATATCTTAACGGACGAAAACGGCAGGGAATTTCCTTTGCGCCGCTATGAAGTCAATTACGCTCAAAACGGCTGCCGTTTCGAACTTTTTAACTGTGCAAACCTTTCAGGGCGTACGCCCTTTACGGGGGTATTGTGCGAGCAGGTCATACCGACTTTAAACTATAAAACGCATACGCAGGGTCACGCCGAAAACCCCGTAACTTAAAGCTAAAGCCTGACCAAACTATTTTGGAAAAATACTATGTCTAATCAAAACTATAACGGACTTGAACTAAATAAAATTCTATCGTCCTGCGCAAGCTTTGCCGTGCTTGATTTAGCGAAGAGCGCTATTTGCGCAACACAGCCTTCGGGCGATTTGGCGGAAGTTAGGGCTCGCCTTGCGCAGACGGCGGAAGGCGATGCGCTTTTATACAAATACGGCGTGGGCAAGGTGGAATATTTCGAAGACGTTTCGCCTCTGCTCGTGCGTGCGTCAAAGGGTTCGGCATTGAGCTGTGCCGAGCTTTTATCCGTCAACTGCCTTTTGCGCTCGGCGCGAAACGTCTACCGTGCAATCAATGCCGCCGAAGACGACGTAACCCTTTTAAAAAAGCTTGTTCAAAACGTCTACTTCGACGAAAATTTAGAGTGCGATATTGCCGAAAAAATTATTGCCGCCGACAAGGTCAGCGACTATGCAAGCGATACGCTCTATTCCATACGCAGTAAGATTAAAAGCTTAAACGAGCGTATTCGCTCAACCCTTGCCGAGTATGCGTCGGGCAAGGACGCAAAGTATTTGCAGGAAAGTCTAGTAACTATCCGTAACGACAGGTACGTCATTCCCGTCAAGGCGGAAAACAGAAGTAAGATTAAAGGCTTCGTGCACGACCGCTCTGCGTCGGGCGCAACCTTTTTTATAGAGCCAGAGTACGTACTCAATTTAAACAACGAGCTAATCGCCTTGACCATAGACGAGAGAGAAGAAGTCGAGAGAATTTTAAAAGCTTTATCGGCGCGAGTCGGCGCAATGCGAGACAAGCTGTTGACGGATATGGAAATTTTGACCGAAGTCGACTGCTGTTACGCCCGTGCGGAATACGCCTATTCAATCAAGGCAATCTGTCCGCAGGTGAACAAACGCGGATATATAAACATAGTCAAGGGCAGACACCCTTTAATAGATAAAAACAAGGTCGTGCCCGTATCCTTAGAGCTTGGCAAGGACTATTCGTTCCTTTTATTAAGCGGTGCAAACACGGGCGGTAAAACGGTTACGCTTAAAATGACGGGGCTTTTTTGCCTTATGGCGGAGTGCGGCTTGTTTATCCCTGCCTCGTCTGGCAGCGAAGTCTGCGCCTTTTCTAAAATCTTCTGCAACGTCGGCGACAGCCAGAGCATTGAAGAGAGCCTTTCGACCTTCTCAAGCCATATGGTCGGCGTAATTAATATCTGCAACGGCGCGGACGGCGACAGCCTTGTTTTAATAGACGAGCTCGGCGGCGGAACCAACCCCGACGAAGGTCAGGCGCTCGCGTCGGCGGTGTGCGAACATCTTTTAAACGCGGGGGCAAAGGGCATAATCACCACGCACTTTACCGCGCTTAAGGAATTTGCCTATTCCTTAGGCGGCATAGAAAACGCGGCAATGCAGTTTGACAGCGCAACGCTAAAGCCGCTGTACACCATAAAAATCGGTATGCCTGGCGCATCTAACGCGCTTGCAATTTCAAGAAGGCTCGGTATGAGCCCTGAAATTTTAAGTAAGGCAGAAGCTTATCTTTCGGACGAAGGGCGCAGGTACGATAATAT
>JBJEVB010000047.1:2268-5758 GCA_051884155.1 Candidatus Coproplasma sp.
CGATTTAATCAAAGCCCGTACGCTTAAAAATAAAATTGCGGACGAAGCGTTTGAAGAAGGCGAGCTTCGCCCCGAAATAGGGCTTAGGCAGGCGAATAAGGAAGATATAAAAGTCGGCGGCGAAGTGTTCGTGGAGAGTATGGGTTCAAACGGCGTTATACTTTCGTTTAACCCTGCAAAGGGCGAAGCGGAAGTTGCCTGCGGTCAAATCAAGTTAAGAGTAAATATCAAAACGCTAAAAGTTTTACCCAAGCTCAAGGAAAGCAAGCCCGTTAAGGGGTTTACCCCTGCAAAAGAGCGGGTTAAGGTGGTTAAAAAATTTGCACCCGTAAACCCTTCGTTTGAAATTAACGTAATCGGCATGACGGTGGACGAAGCTCTGCCCGAAGTCGAAAACTTTTTAGATAAAGCCATAACCGATAATTTAGAGCAGGTTAAAATAATTCACGGCGTTGGTACGGGCAAACTTCGCGGCGCAATCGCTCAGCTTTTAAAGCGGCACAGGGGCGTAAAAGAGTTTCGCTCTGGCGCATACGGCGAAGGCGAAATAGGCGTAACGATTGTAACGCTTAAATAAGTCTATAACGGTAACCCCCTAAATAAAATAGTAATAGTAATTATTATTAGGGGCAAACTGTTGAAAAATAGAGTAATTTCGATTGTTGTTAATTTAGTTCTTTGCTTAGTCGTCGGGTGCGTATGTGTCGTCGGGTTCGCTGGCGGCGGTGCCGAGCAGGTGGCGTCGGGCGGCGAAAGCGTGTACTACCGCGCAAAAAACGCTTGCGGCGTTTCGCTTATGTTCAACGTGTACGAAAACACCGAAAACGTATACAAAATTTTAGATATTTTAGATGAGTATTCAGCCAAAGCAACCTTTTTTATGGGCGGCTGTTGGGCGGACGACAACATCGACTGCGTAAGGGAAGTAGCTTCTCGCGGTCACGAAGTCGGCTCTCACGGGTACTTTCATAAGGACCATTCCAAGCTGAACTATTCCCAAAACCTTGCGGAAATCCGCCCGAGCATAAAGCTTTTAGAAGCAATGCTAAATAGGCAAATCACCCTGTTTGCACCGCCTTCGGGGGCGTATTGCACGGCTACGGTTACGGCGGCGGAAGCGCTTAACTTAAAGACAATTATGTGGTCAAGGGATACGATTGATTGGCGGGATAGCGACGTCTCGCTAATCTATAGCAGGGCTACGAAAAACCTTTCAAACGGTGAATTTATCTTAATGCACCCCAAGGACGTAACCGTCAATGCTCTGCCGAAAATTTTAGAGTACTTAAAGCAAAATTCATTTGCGGCAGTGACGGTTTTACAGAATTTATAAAAACACACTTATCTACGGTAAGGAGAAAATAAAATGGTAAAGTATAAACAGTTATCAAGCGGCGTAAGGCTGATAGTCAAGCAGATGACGGGGCTTATGTCGGTTTCTATGGGAATAATCGTCGGCACGGGCGCGGCGTACGAAAGCGATAGCGAAGACGGCATTTCACACTTTATAGAACACATGATGTTCAAGGGCACGAAAACGCGTACCGCCTTCCAGATTTCGGACAGAATGGACGCAATCGGCGCACAGGTCAACGCCTTTACTTCTAAGGACGTGACCTGCTACTACGCAAAGTCGACGTCTAACCACGCGGAAGAAGCGTTTGAAATTCTCTCCGATTTATTCTTAAACAGCGTATTCCCCGAAGAAGAAATGGTAAGGGAAAAGGGTGTCGTTATAGAAGAAATTTCTATGAACGAAGACACCCCCGACGACTTGTGCTTAGACCTTCTCTCTCAGGCGTTTTTCGGTCAAAAGAACTACGGCAGGAATATCTTAGGCACAAAGCAAAACGTTTCGGGCTTTACGAGAGAAGATATTAAAAAATATCTCAATTCCCGTTACACGCCCGACAATATCGTCATCTCTATGGCAGGCAATATCTCTTTCGAGCAGGCGGAAAAAATGGCTGAAAAGTACTTTGAAGGCTTGCCCCAAAAGACGCTTGAAAATAGAGAATTGAACGTGCAATTAAGCTATTCACATCTCTATAAAAAGAAGGATATAGAGCAAATTCACGTAGCGGTTGCCTATCCTTCGTTCAAAAGGTACGAAAGACTTTGCGACGCAACGCAGATTATGAACGCCGTGTTGGGCGGCAGTATGTCGTCGCGCCTGTTCCAGACCGTACGCGAAAAGCTCGGGCTTGCGTACACCGTCTATTCGTACGTAAGCTGCTACGAAAAGTCGGGTGCGCTCACCGTCTATGCGGGCGTCAACGCCGACAACTTTGCTAAATCGGTCGAAGCTATCGGCGAGTGCATAGCGGCTTTAAAGAAAAAGGATATGACCGAAGACGAGTTTAAAAGGGGTAAAGAGCAGATGCTCTCGTCCTTAGTCTTTGCGCAGGAGAGTACAAGCTCTCAAATGCTCGTCTACGGCAAAGAGCTGCTCTATTCGGGCAAGGTGTTCGACTTTGAAGATAGGGTTTCAAAGCTCAACGCCGTAACGCTTAACGACGTCAACGAAGCGATAGAGTGTAACTTCGACGAAAAGTACAAAGCTTCTGCGGTGGTCGGCAACGTGGACAAGCCGCTTTTCTAAAATAAAATGGATAGGATAAAGGGGTTCGACCCGTTCGTTAACGGCGACAGCAGGGTGCTCATTTTGGGCAGTTTTCCGTCGGTTAAATCAAGGGAGCAGGGCTTTTATTACGGCAACGTTAGAAACGCCTTCTGGCGCATACTTTCAACCTTTTTTAGTGAGAGCACGCCCTTGTCGTTAGACGACAAAAAGGACTTTCTTTTAAGGCATAAAATCGCGCTTTGGGACGTCGTTTCGGAGTGTGAAATAGTATCGTCAAGAGATGAAACGATAAAAAATTTCAAGTTAGCGGATATAAATTTTTTGTTGCAAAACGCACCGATTGAGTATATACTTGTAAACGGCGGTAAGGCGTACGAGCTGTTTTTAAAAGAGTTTTCTTGCGTTGCCGTGCCGTACGAAAAAGTGCCGTCAACCAGCCCTGCAAATGCAAGGCGGGACGATAAGGAATGGTATGGGGCTTTACGAAGAGCTTTTACAAGAGCTTAACGGCTTGTCCGAATCAGGCTACGCCGCATTTCACAGCAAGCTTTTACATAATTCAAGCATTAAGGTAATCGGCGTGCGCACGCCCGTTTTGCGCTCGCTTGCAAAAAGTTATGCCGCACGCTTTGAAGAGCTTTTCGCCTTACCAAACGAGTACTACGAAGTCACCTTTTTAAAGCTTATTGCCGCATCAAATCTGCCTTACGAAAGGTTTATAACCATAGTAGACGATTGCGTTGAATTGATAGATAATTGGGCGGCTTGCGATTGCTTTAAGGCGGCTTGCATAAAAAAACACAGGCAGGAATTTTTGCCGTTTGTAAAGGCATATCTGGGGGTCAATCGGGAATTCTCCCAACGCTATGCGCTTGTAACGCTTTTGCATTTTTACGTTCAAGAAGA
>JBJEVB010000047.1:5858-7976 GCA_051884155.1 Candidatus Coproplasma sp.
ATACCCTTTATCGCCCGTTACAGAAAGGAAATGACGGGCGGCATCGACGACCAGCTTTTAAGGCAGTTTGCAGACAGGTACGAGTACTTGACTAACCTTGAAAAGCGCAAGGGTGAGGTTGCCGCCGCAATCGAAGAGCAGGGAAAGATGACGGACGAAGTCGCCGCCGCAATTGCCGCCTGCACGACTATGACGGAAATTGAAGACGTCTACCGCCCCTATAAGCAGAAGAAAAAGACTCGTGCTTCCGCAGCAATTGAAAAGGGTTTACAGCCCCTTGCCGAATTTATCTTGGCTCAGGAAGGCGACCCGTATGCGGAAGCGGAAAAGTACGTCGACCCCGAAAAGGGCGTCGAAGATGCACAACAGGCAATTCAGGGCGCAAAGGACGTAATTGCAGAAGTCATTTCGGACAATGCGGAACTCAGGAAAAAGCTCCGTACCCTTTTGGAAAATCACGGCGAAGTGCAGGTTAAACTTTTAAAGGACGACGGCAAGGGTACTTACGATATGTACGCCGACTATGCCGAGCTCGTGCCTGAAATTAAAAATCACAGAATTCTCGCCATAAACAGGGGCGAAAAAGAAGAATGTCTCCGCGTTAAAATCGCATTCGACGCGGATATGGCAAAGAGAGTGTGCGCCGCAAAGTACGTTCACAGCAAGGGCGACTGCGCCGAGCTTATAAAGGAAGCGGCGTCCGACGGTTACGATAGATTAATTCAACCGTCCATAGAAAGGGAAGTGCGCGCCATATTGACCGACAGGGCAAGCGAACAGGCAATTCATATGTTCGAAGTCAACCTGCGTCCCCTTTTGCTTCAGCCGCCCGTAAGGGATAAAGTCACCTTAGGGCTTGACCCCGGCTATAGAACGGGCTGTAAGGTGGCGGTTGTAGACGGAACGGGCAAGGTGCTCGACACCGACGTAATCTTCCCCGTACCCCCGCACGAAAAGATAGAAGAGAGCAAGGCGACTATAAAGCGCCTTGTCAAAAAATATAACGTAGACGTAATTTCAATCGGTAACGGTACGGCAGGCAAGGAAACGGAAATTTTCGTTGCGGACCTACTTAAAGAGTTAGACCGCCCCGTATCCTACGCGGTTGTAAGCGAAGCCGGCGCAAGCGTCTATTCGGCAAGCCCCCTTGCGGCGGAAGAGTTCCCCGAATACGACTTGACCAAGCGTTCGGCAATCTCGATTGCAAGGCGCCTTCAGGACCCCCTTGCCGAGCTCATTAAAATCGACCCCAAGTCCATAGGCGTAGGGCAGTATCAGCACGATATGGATAAAAAGCGGTTAGACGCGGTTTTAGGCGGCGTGCTTGAAGATTGCGTAAACAGCGTAGGCGTGGACTTGAACACCGCAAGCGCATACCTATTAAAATACGTTGCAGGTCTCAATTCGGGTACTGCAAAAAATATCGTAACCTACAGGGAAGAAAACGGAAAGTTTACAGAGCGCAAGCAGCTTTTAAAAGTGCCTAAGCTGGGCGCAAAGGCTTTTGAGCAGTGTGCAGGCTTCTTAAGGATAACCGACGGCAAAAACATATTCGACAACACCGCCGTTCACCCCGAAAGCTATAACGGTGCGGAAAAGCTTTTAAGCCTTTTCGGATACACCGCTAAGGACGTGCAGTGCGGAAATATTAAGGATTTGCCCGTAAAGATTAAAGAGTACGGCGCAAAGAAGGCGGCAGAGCAAAGCGGTCTTGACGAAGCGACCATGCACGACGTCGTGACCGAGCTACTTAAGCCCGGCAGGGATATCCGCGACAGCCTTCCGCCCCCCGTACTTCGCAGGGATATTTTAGGCATAGAAGACTTAAAGGTGGGAATGGTGGTAGAAGGCTCGGTGCGCAACGTGTGCGACTTCGGCGCGTTTATCGATATAGGCGTCCATCAGGACGGGCTCGTGCACGTATCCGAAATAACCGATAAATACATCAAGCACCCTTCCGACGTTTTAAAGGTCGGTCAGCACGTAAGCGCAGTCATAATCAATCTCGATATAAAAAAGCAGAGAATAGGTCTTTCAATCAAACAGCTTAAAAAGTCTAAGCAGGCGTAAAAGTACAAAAGAGCGGAATATGTCACTACAACGTGTAATGTCATAAAA
>JBJEVB010000048.1:0-7807 GCA_051884155.1 Candidatus Coproplasma sp.
AGTTTGGTCTTATAAATTTTGAATAATTATTCAACGCCTATTTCCTTATCGTTAGGGATATAGTCGGTCATTCTGCCTGAAAGATATTCGTCGTAAGCCTTCATATCGAAGTAACCCGTACCCGTAAGACCGAATACGATAACCTTCTTTTCGCCCTTCTTCTTGCACTCTAAAGCGGCGTCGATTGCGCCCTTGATTGCGTGGGAAGATTCGGGTGCAGGCAAAGTGCCTTCAATGCGTGCAAACATAACTGCCGCTTCGAATACGTCGGATTGTACGTAGGACTTAGCCGTCATCATCTTGTCATGATAGAGCTTGGAAAGTATAGGGCTCATGCCGTGATAGCGTAAGCCGCCTGCGTGGTTTGCGCTGGGGATAAAGTCACAGCCGAGCGTGTACATCTTCGCCTGGGGGCAAATCTTGCCCGTATCGCAGAAGTCGTAGCGGTAAGTGCCGCGCGTGAACGAAGGGCAGGACGCAGGTTCAATCGCGATGATTTCGGGGTTAGCCTTGCCTTCAAGCTTTTCAGCCATAAAGGGTGCGATAAGACCGCCAAGGTTAGAGCCGCCGCCTGCACAGCCGACGATTATATCGGGCTTTCTGCCGATTTTATCGAGCGCCGCCTTGGTCTCTAAACCGATTACCGACTGGTGCAAAAGCACTTGGTCAAGTACCGAGCCGAGTACGTAACGCGTTGAATGGGTGGGGTCGGTTGCCGCCGCTTCAACCGCTTCGGAAATGGCGCAGCCTAATGAACCGTTCGTGTTGGGGTGTTCAGCTAAAATGCGTCTGCCTGCTTCGGTGGTGGTGGAAGGCGATGCAACTACGTCTGCACCGTAGACGTTCATAACGTTGCGCCTGAAGGGCTTCTGCTCGTAGCTGACCTTAACCATATATACCTTTACGGGCATATCGAAGAACGCGCCTGCCATAGAAAGGGCGGTACCCCACTGACCAGCACCCGTTTCGGTGGTTACTGCCTTCAAGCCCTGCGCCTTTGCGTAGTAAATCTGCGCCGCCGCAGAGTTGAGCTTGTGAGAGCCGGAAGTGTTATTGCCTTCGAACTTGTAGTAGATTTCAGCAGGCGTATCAAGCGCCTTTTCAAGTCCGTACGCACGAACTAAGGGGCTGGGTCTGTACAGCTTGTAGAAGTCTAATATGGGCTGGGGAATGTCGATATATTTATCGGTAGCGTTCAATTCCTGCGCAACTAACTCGTCGCAGAATACCGCTTTAAGCTCGTCTGCCGTGCAGGGCTTGCCTGTACCCGGATTGATAAGGGGGTCGGGCTTTTCCTTCATAAAGCCTTTAAGATTCAACCAACGGGTCGGCATCTCGTCTTCGTTAAGGTAAATTTTGTAGGGAACTTTGTTTGTCATAATTTTTTTCTCCTTTGGGTTTGACCCGTTAATTTTTTATTTTCCTTTCGGCTTGACAAATGCCGAGAGAATTTAAAGTATAAAAAAATGACAACGTAAAACTATACGTTGTCAAGGACGGATAATTAACAGCATCCGCGGTGCCACCTTGATTCGGAAAAATTCTTTCCGCACTCTTTTAGGGACTTCTATCCCTTGATTACTAACGCAAATCTCTTCGTCGCACGATACTTGGGATTTTCCCTTTGTCGCGCGCCCTCAGCGACCCATCTGATACCCTGCGTGCAGTCGCTCTCACCTTCCCGACTTCTCTGTATGCGCACGAAATACCATAACTTTTCGCATCGACGGTTTTAATTCATCGCACTAAAGCTTTGAATTGATTGTCTAACAGTATAATACGCAAAAACGGCTTTGTCAACAGTTTTTTATAAATTTATTAAAAAAATTTTTGCGTTTATGCAAAATAGCGTGCAAGGCGCTTATAATTATACATTAAGGATTTATAAAATATAATTACTATTTATATAATTTATATTCGCCCTAATATTGCAAAAGTGCAAATAAAGTGCTAAAATTTATAAGGGGAAGGATTTATGCGCATTAAGGACGGAATTAAAAAGCTTGATATAGAGCAAAAGGCAAGGCTGGTCACGGGCGGAAGCTTCTGGCTTACCGCAGAATGTAACGACATCGCTATGCCTTCCGTGCGCCTTTCGGACGGGCCGCACGGTATGCGCGTGCAGAAAAAGGACGTCGACCATACGGGTACGGCGAACTCGCTACCTGCAACCTGTTATCCTACGGCGTCTGCAGTTGCGTGTTCTTTCGACGTCGAGCTGTGCGCCAAGCTCGGCGAGCATATAGGAAAAGAAGCGGCTTATCAAGGCGTTTCAATGCTGCTCGGCCCGGGCGTAAACATTAAGCGCAGTCCGCTGTGCGGCAGGAATTTTGAATACTATTCGGAAGATAGCTATCTATCCGGTAAGCTTGCGGCGGCGTTTATAAGTGGCGTTCAAAGTACGGGCGTAAGCGCGTGCGTAAAGCACTTTGCCGTAAACAGCAGAGAATATGCCCGTATGTATTACGATAGCAGGGTGGACGAGCAGACCTTGCGCGAAACATATTTAACCGCCTTTGAAATTGCCGTGAAAGAAGGTAATGCGGGTGCGGTTATGACTTCCTACAATAAGCTTAACGGCGTACCCTGCAACGAGAGCAGTACGCTTATTTCAGGTATATTAAGGGGGGAATGGGGTTTTAACGGTTTAGTCGTTTCCGATTGGGGCGGCAGCTTTAACAGAATAGAAGCCCTTAAGGCAGGTGCCGATTTGGAAATGCCGCAATGCTGCATTTCCGAACCTGAGATAATTCAAGCGGTTAAAAACGGCGATTTAAAAGAGCGTTTTGTTGACGAAAGCGTGTTTAGAATTCGCGATTTTGCCGTAAAATCGCAGAAAATTAAGCGAAAAGAAGTCGACTATGCCGAACATAACGACTTTGCGCGTACCGCCATAGAACAGAGTATGGTACTGCTTAAAAACGACGGCGCGCTGCCCTTAAAAGGCGGTGAAAAGGTTGCGCTCTTTGGCGATTTTGCACTTAATCCCCGTTATCAAGGTGCCGGCTCTTCTAAGGTAAATCCCACTTCGTTGAACAATATGTTGGGGGCAATTAAAAATTCTGACCTGAATTTAATAGGTTTTTCTCAAGGATTTAGGTGTGGCGGCAAGGGCGGAAAGTCGCTTATAAATAAGGCGGTTAAGCTTGCAAGCAGGGCGGATACGCTAATCGTCTGTCTGGGGCTTGACGAGCGCGACGAAGCGGAAGGTATCGACAGAAAGACGCTTTCAATTAGTCAAAACCAGATTAACCTTATAAATGCCCTTTCAAAGTTAAATAAAAAGTTGGTTGCCGTGCTGTGTTGCGGCAGCAGCGTATTGACCGATTGGGATAGCGGCGTTAACGCGCTACTTTTGGCTCATCTCGGCGGTCAAAGTGCAGCGACGGCGATAGTCAACGTTTTGACGGGCAAGGTCAACCCGTCGGGCAGGCTTGCGGAGAGCTACCTTGTTGAAGACGGGTGCGAGCCGTGTAATGGAGCGTATAATTCTCACGCGCTAAAGATGGACTATGCGGAAGGCATTTTCGTCGGCTATAAATATTATACCGCCTTTAAAAAAGCCGTTAAATATCCCTTCGGGTACGGGTTGTCCTACACGAGCTTCGAGTATTCAAACTTTACAGCCGACGTAAGCGGCGTGCGTTTTACGATTAAAAACACGGGTGCAGTTGCCGGCGCGACGGTGCCGCAAATCTACGTTAAAGCCCCCCGCGCTCTTGAAAACAGCCCTTTTGAGTTAAAGGCGTTCACGAAAATTTATCTCAAGCCGAATGAAAGCTTTGAAGTGTTTTTGCCGTTCGACAAATACGCGTTCAGGGTTTGGGACAATCAGGCTTCCCATTTTGTCGCTGGCGGAACTTATATAGTAAGCCTGAACAGCGATTGCAAGAACGCTATATTTTGCGCAGACGTGGAAATAACTTTAGACAACCTTCCAAGCGGCTGTGACTATAAGTTGCCTGTCGGCGATAAGTTAAGTTATAGCGACTACTACGCATCTCACCTGACCGAAGATATTCAGCCGATAAAACCTTTTAAGGGAATGACGGCAACTTTGGATATGCAGGCGGCGGACTTGTGCTATTGCAAGGGGCTGTTTGCTAAGGCGTTCGGTCTGGTAATCAAAATCTGCAAACGCTCGAAAGAGCCGACTAAGGCGGCAATGTTCGATTGGCTGCGCCTTCGCTCGATGCTGCAGTTTATCGGGTTTAACAAAGCTCAAGCGGACGGCTTTTTGCTCGCTTGCAACGGGCATTTGTTTAAAGGGCTAAAAAAGATTATTTCAAAAAAGTAACTTGTAAGCCGCCTTGCCGAGTAATAATTATGGTGAAAAGTGGGCGGTGTTGACTAAACTTGTTTAAAGTTTGCAATTTATAATTATAAATAATTTCTTATATTTATAAGTTGCAATTGACTGTGCCGTGTGTTATAATTGCGGCATTATTGATAGGGTGATAATTTACGTTTTTAAGGGGGAGAATTTATGCAGGAAATTTATTATCCGTCATCGGACGGAATAAGTAACGTTCACGCCTGTATCTGGGCGGCGGAAGGTGAGTGCAAGGCGGTCTTGCAGATTATTCACGGTATGGCAGAATACGCCGCACGCTACGCGCCTTTTGCAGAGAAACTTACAAAGCTTGGCATAACCGTCTGCGCGGAAGACCATTTAGGTCACGGCAAGACGGCAAAAACTAAGGACGACTTGGGCTACTTTGCAAGGAATAAGGGATATGCTCCCGTTCTTTCGGATATCGCCGCGCTTACGGAAATTATGCGCGCAAAATATTCGGGTGTGCCTTACTTCGTGTTGGGTCACTCTATGGGCTCGTTCTTCTGCCGTAAATACATTACTATATTCGGTAAAGAGCTTGCAGGCGCAATAATTATGGGCACGGGCTTTATGGGCGGTGCGCTTACGGGTACGGCAAAGCTTGCAACGAGCGCGGTAGCCGCGTTCAAGGGTTGGAAGCATAGAAGCAAGCTTATCAATAACCTTGCGTTCGGCTCGTACAATAAACGCTTCGAAGGCAGGACGGAATACGATTGGCTTAGTGCAAATCAGGAAAACGTAGATAGGTATATCGTCGACGAGTTGTGCGGCGTGCCCTTTACCTGCAACGCCTTTTACGGCTTGTTTTCAATCATAACCGAAGCGTGCAAATCAAGCACTATAAAAGCAACGCCGAGCGAGCTGCCCATACTTTTACTATCGGGTAAGGACGACCCCGTCGGCGGTTACGGCAAGGGCGTTATAAAGCTTTACGACAAGCTTTCAAAGTGCAATAAAAACGTGTCTATGACGCTGTACGAAGGCTTCCGTCACGAGATTTTAAACGACGATTGCGCCCTTTTAGTTGAAGAAGATATCGTTGATTTTATTACGTCTTTAATCTAAATTAACCTACTATTTTATTAAAATTAACCCCCGAATATGCCCGTTTTACGGCGTTTTTGCGGTTTTAACCCCCTAATATATGCCGTTTAACGGTATTTAGGTAATATATAGGGGTGTACGGCTTGAAATTAAATTAACCCCCTAATATGCGGCAAATACCGTTAATTATGGTATATGTGGGGGTGTACGGTAATTTTTGAATTGATTGCCCCCGTAGTATGTGCCAATCATCTGTGAAAATTAATTTTGTATGATAATTCGCGAAAAAATCAAAATTTCTGCCCTTTCGGGCGAAGAAGAGAGAACTGCATATTTTTACCTACCCGTGGGGTACGAAAGCGGTGATAAAAGCTACCCCGTGTTGTATATGTTCGACGGACATAATGTGTTTTCGGACGAAGAAGCGACCTATGGTAAGAGCTGGGGACTTTCGGACTATTTAGACTACACCGATACGCCTATAATAGTTGCTGCGGTAGAGTGTAATCATAAAGGCGATATGCGCCTTTCGGAATACTCGCCCGTAAGCTTTGACTTTCACGGAAGAAGGGTCGTCGGCAGGGGCAAAAAATATATGGATTGGTTGGTGGGTGAATTTAAGCCTAAGGTGGATAGCGCCTTCCGCACTCTGCCAGATAGAGAGCACACCTTTATTGCAGGCAGCTCTATGGGTGGACTTATGACGCTGTACGCGCTTGCAAAGTACGGCAAGTACTTTTCTCGCGGCGCGGCGCTCTCGCCGAGTTTGTGGGTGCAGAACGGTCTTGTGCCCGACTTCATTTTAAAGGCGAACTTTAGGCAAGACACACGGCTTTATACGGACTACGGCTCTAAAGAGTTTAAAAACCACTCTCCGCAGATGGCGCTTTTTGGCGAAGCGTTTAGAATTCTCTGCGACAAGGGCGTAAACGTAACAGCTCGTATCGTTCCCGGCGGCACTCATTGCGAAGCGACGTGGCAGGGGGAGATTCCATACTTTATGGATATATTATTAGAAAAATAAATTGCGCTTTGAAAATATGCTTCGTAATAGTTCGTCGCCTTTACGTTTTGGCTCGGTCATTTACGTCTATGTAAAATCCCGTCGCCAAAGCCGCAGGCTTCTGCTCTTACTCGCATCTTTTCAAAGGCACATACCCATTTATATTAAAAAAACATCAACTTAAAAAGGAAAAACGTATGAAAAATTTTGTATTTATTTCACCCAACTTTCCCGAAACGTATTGGCGTTTTTGCAGGGAACTCAAGAACAACGGCTTTAACGTTTTAGGCATCGGCGATTGCGAGTACTTCAATCTTTCCGAAAATTTAAGGAGCTCGCTCACCGAATACTATAAAGTTTCGTCCTTGGAAAATTACGACGAAGTTTATCGTGCGGTTGCGTTTTTCACCTTCCGCTACGGCAAGATTGATTGGCTTGAGAGCAATAACGAGTATTGGTTGGAAAGGGACGCAATGCTCCGTACCGACTTTAATATCTGCTCTGGCTTCAAAATCGAAGATATGCCAAAGGTTAAATATAAGTCCAAGATGAAAAAGTACTACGAAAAGGCTGGCGTAAAGGTTGCTAAGTACTGCATTGCTAAGGACGAAAAGACCTGTAAGAAGTTCATTAAGGAAGTTGGCTACCCCGTAATCGTCAAGCCCGACAACGGCGTAGGCGCAAACGATACGCATAAACTCTCTTCCGATGAAGAGCTTTCTGCATTCTTTAAAAATAAACTTCCCGTATCCTATATAATGGAAGAGTACATTCAGGCGGAAGTCAATTCCTACGACGCAATCGTAAACAGCAAGGGCGAACCCATCTTCGAGACGGGCAACGTAACCCCCACTTCGCTTATGGACGTAGTCAACACGGGAGACAGCTCTATCTTCTACATATTGAATAAGCCCTTCGACGACGTTAAGGACGCAGGCAGAAGGGTTTTAAAGGCCTTCGGCGTAAAGTCGCGTTTCGTTCACTTCGAGTTCTTCCGCCTGACCTGTGACCAACGTATAGGCAAGAAGGGCGAAGTAATCGCGCTTGAAGTAAATATGCGCCCTTCAGGCGGCATTTCGCCCGATATGATGAACTATGCAAATTCCACCGACGTATACAAGATTTGGGCGGATATGATTGCTTACGATTCCACCTTAGTGACTACGGGTGAAAAGTACTACTGCGGTTTCTGCGGAAGAAGGGACGGCAAGAATTATAAGTATATGGAGCAGGATATCCGCGATAGGTTCGGCGCAAGCATAAAGGCTGTGGGCAGGGTTGATAAGGCTTTGTCAGGCGCAATGGGCGATATTATGTATCTCGCTAATTTCAAGACGAAGGAAGAGTTGGACGAATACTATAGGGAATTGCTTGAGTTAAAGTAATTTCTCTTCATATATACTTCGCAATACTGTGTCAGGCTG
>JBJEVB010000049.1:0-1576 GCA_051884155.1 Candidatus Coproplasma sp.
ATTTTAAATAAAGTTACGCCGCCGCGCTTTACACAAAGCGCGGCGGCGTTTTTCGTTCTATTTAATAATTTATCTCTTGATTTCGTAGTCCTGATTCATAAGCTTGATGATGCTCTCTTCGTCGTCGGTGATGTTGAAGTCGCCGTGCATCGTGTGCTTAATCACCGAAGATGCAACCGCAAAGTTTACTATATCGTCGGGCTTCATTTCGCGCATCATTGCGTAAATCATACCGCTTGCAAACGCGTCGCCGCCGCCAACTCTGTCGAGAATGGAGAAGCGGAAGGTCTTGCTCTCGTAGGTCTCGTCGCCGTACCAAAGGAAGGCTTTTAAGCTGTTTTCACTGCCTGAATGAACGTAGCGAACGTGCCTGCCTATCGCTTTGAAATTATAGCGCTTATGCAATTCTCTGAAAACTCTGTCCTGTTCTTTATAGGTGGGGTTCATACTCAACCCGTCTTTTAAATCCTTTCCGTCAGGACCGGGCAAATTGATGGGCTCTATGCCGAACAATACGTCCACGTAGGGAAGATATTCGGTTATGCAGTCCCTTGCTTCCTGCCAGCCCCATAACGCCGAACGGTAATTGCAGTCGAAAGAAACGGTCATATTAAGCTCTTTAGCCGCTTTAAGCGCGTACATAATAAGGTCGCGGCAGTTTTTTGAAAGGGCGGGCGTAATGCCGCTTAAGTGTAACCAGGTAAAGCCCTTTAACTTTTCCTTGAAGTCTATCGTCGAGAAGTCGTAGGTGGAAAATGCGGAATCCTTTCTATCGTAGGTAACCTTGCTTGCGCGCACGCCGAAACCTTCTTCTAAGAAATAGATACCCATTCTGCCCTTAGCGTCCTTTATGCAGGGGGTGCAATGCACGTCGTTAGAACGAAGATAGCGAATTGCCGCCTTGCCGATAGACGAGTCGGGCACAACGGTAAAGTACGAGCTGTCCACCCCAAGATTTGCAAGCGACGCCGCAACGTTGGCTTCTGCACCGCCGTAGGTCACTTTAAATTCGTCGGTCGTGCGGATTTTTTCGTTATTAGGGGGCGAAAGCCTTAAAAGCAGTTCGCCCATGGTTATAAATCTCTGATTTTCAATAGCCATAATTTTTCCCCTTTTGGTTGGTTATCGTTATATACCTTTTATATTATACCACCCTTTTTTGAGTTTGTATAGACCTAACTTAAAATTTATTTCAATTTAGTTTGTTGTGGGGGGGACTTAATTTTTACCTTATTTTTTACCTTATTAGGTTAAGCCCCTCTGCGGAGATGCGAGTAGTTCAAGGCGCAGGAGCAACGACTGCAGGGAGTGTACAATGAAGTACACGACCAAAGCGGCGCGGACTGCAACGCCGAAATACGAAGTATATACGCAGAGAGCAATAAAAAAACCGCCAAACGGCGGTTTTTTCTTATTACTTAACGAACTTAATAACTTCGTCGAACATCTTATCCTTAGTAACTACAGTCTTGAAGCGTACGGGCTTGTCCTTTAAACCTGCAAGGCTCTTGGGAACTGCCATTGCAGTTGCCGCGTGTAAACGCTTAACGCCCTTAAAGCTGTCCCTTACGTCGTT
>JBJEVB010000049.1:1676-4737 GCA_051884155.1 Candidatus Coproplasma sp.
CTCTTAAGCTTGTTCATACGCTCTGCCGTAAGCTTTTCGTCTCTGCCGCAGACTTCGAATAAAAGCCTTTCAAGGTTGGAAGATACGAGTATATCCATCGAAGGGGAAGTCGTCTTATAGAATTCCCTATGCACGTCGTAGCAACCCTTTGCAAGGAAGTCGGTCAAGATATTGTTCATATTCGAAGCGCAGTGCAATCTTCTTACGGGTAAGCCCATGCGCTTTGCGTAGTATGCGGCAAGTATATTGCCGAAGTTGCCCGTAGGAACGGAGAAGTCAACTTCCTGCCCCATCTCAATCTGACCTGCGGTAACAAGGTCGAAATAAGCGGAGAAGTAGTAGGCAATCTGGGGTGCAAGCCTGCCGAAGTTAATCGAGTTGGCGCTTGAAAGACGGGTGTTGTACTTTTTAAGCTCTTGGGCGTCTTCCGCGCTGTTGAAGATATTCTTAACAGCCGTCTGACAGTCGTCGAAGTTGCCCTTTACGGCAACCACGTTTACGTTCTTACCTTCCTGCGTGCACATCTGCAATTTTTGCATTGACGACACGCCGTCGTCGGGATAGAACACCATAATCTTTATGCCGTTTGCGTCCTTAAAGCCTTCTAACGCAGCTTTACCCGTATCGCCCGAAGTTGCAACGAGCACCAAAATCTGTTCCTTAATTCCGCAGATATCGCAGCCCTTTCTTAAAAGATAGGGCAACACGGTGAGAGCCATATCCTTGAACGCGCAAGTGGGTCCGTGGAATAATTCCAAAATATATATACCGTCTTCAATCCTTACAAGGGGCGCAGGGTCGGGACCTTCGAATTTAGCGTATGCGTTTTCGCAAGCTTGTAAAAGCTCCGCCTTGTCGTAATCGTCCAGATATTTATGAAGGACGGTTGCGGCACGCTCGGGATAGTTCATATAGAGCATTTCCTGCATTTCTTCCTTAGAAACCTGCGGAAACTTTTCAGGCACGAACAGACCGCCGTTGTCTGAAAGACCTTTGACGATTGCTTCTGCACCCGTAACCTTTTCTCCGCCTCTCGTACTGATAAATATCATAATTTTCTCCTTTATATTGCCGACGGCAACCTTTTGCCATACTTAATTTTTTACAGCTATATCAACTTTCGCAGACACGTAAAAACGCTGCCGCTTAGTATTAAGCGGCAGCGCAACTGACATAAGTCTATCAGCAGTACTTTGCGATAAAATCAGGCAGTTGTTCTTTTTCGCAACTGCACGTCAAAGTAATAACCACTCCGCTTTGGTTAGAAATCTTTTCAAGCATATAGAATATGGCGGCAAGCTCGTTTAAAGGTTTGCCCGCAATGCGTGCGATACCGTCTAAGTAAACGTACTCAATGTCGTAGTTACCTGCCATTATTCCCATAACAAAGCCGCAGAGCGCTTCTTCACCCGTAACGTGATATTCCGTAACGTTTACAAATCTTACGTCGCGGATAACGTCGTGAACGTACCTGTCGGTATCGGTAACGAAAACGCTTAAGCCCTTTGCCGTAGCGGCGTTGGAGTTAGCAAGCTCGATAATCTGCTTTGTCTTGCCCGAACCCTTGGGACCGCATATAATTTTTATCATCTGAAATCCTCCTTAAATAAGATAAAATTCTCTTATATATTTATTCTATCATATATCGGGAGATTTTCAAGACCTTTTTTAAAATTTAAATAATATTTTTTTGCAACTTGCCCTGCAAGGCAAGTATGCTTAGCGCAATTATTTAAGAAGCGCTACGAAATGCGCTATGCGCTTAAGACCTTCTAACATATCTTCCATAGAAAGTGCGTAGGAAAGCCTTATCGCGTCGTCGTCGCCAAAGCATATACCGGGCGTTGCCGCAACCTTTTCGTAAGTTAAAAGCGCGTCGCACATATCCATACTGCCTGCAATCTTCTTGCCTTCGAAGCTCTTGCCGTAGAAGTTGTAGCAAAGCAGCATTACGTAGAACGCACCGTCGGGCTTGACGTAGTCAAAGCCTAACGCCTTCATATTATCAAGCTCTGCAAGCATAGCTTCTCTGCGCTTGCCGAAGGCTTCAATCATATCGTACATAGGCTGCTGGTCGCCCTCCAATGCGGCGATTGCGGCGTACTGCGTCATAGTGTTTACGTTGGAAGTCGAGTGGCTCTGGAAAGACGCAATCGCCTTTGCAACGTGCTTGGGTGCGGCAAGGTAGCCTATACGCCAGCCCGTCATAGCATACGACTTCGACCAACCGTTGATTACGATTGTATTCTCTTTCATCTCGGGGGATACTGCCGCTATGGAGAAGTGGCTCTCGCCGCCGTAGATGAGTTTTTCGTAAATTTCGTCTGAAAGGACGATTATATTGTGCTTTAAGCAGACTTCTGCAATGGCGCGGATTTCGCTTTCGGTATACACCGCACCCGTAGGGTTGCAGGGGCTGTTAAAGATAAGCATCTTAGTTTTAGGGGTAATCATCGCTTCAACCTGAGCGGCGGTTACCTTATAGCCGTGTCTGGGCGTTGCGTAGATATAGACGGGCACGCCGCCGCAGCTTTTAACGACTTCGGGATAGGTCAGCCAGTAGGGCTTGGGGATAAGCACTTCGTCGCCTTCTTCAATCGTTGCGAATAAGGCGTTGAAAATGGGGTGCTTTGCGCCGTTTGAAATAATTATCTGAGAAGGGTCGTAGTCAAGATTATTGTCCTTTTTAAGTTTTTCGCATACGGCTTTTTTAAGCGCGGGTAAGCCAGCGGCGGCAACGTACTTCGTCTTGCCTGCGTCAAGTGCGTCTTTAGCCGCCTGAACGATGTGTTCGGGGGTTGCGAAGTCGGGCTCGCCAACGCCGAAAGATATAACCTTTTCGCCTGCCGCCTTCAATTCGTTTGCCTTTGCAGAGATTGCAAGGGTCATCGAAGGGGATATTTCTGAAATTCTACCGGATAATTTAATCATTGCTTTGTCCACCTAGGATATTATTTCCATTTTATTATACATATAATCGTTCAGTTTTGCAAGCGTACGGCGTAAAATAAATAATTATACGAAAATTGATAATAATTATAAGTTTTTTGTAAATTTGTGA
>JBJEVB010000049.1:4837-7484 GCA_051884155.1 Candidatus Coproplasma sp.
TCGCACCCGCAGTCGCAACCGCCTTTACGCTTAATTTTTCTGTATATTATCACGCCCACTGCGGCGAGAAACGCCACCGATACGACGCAGATTATAACTATATCTACAGCGCCCATAAATCAGTCCTTTTGCCTTTTAATTAATTTTACTATATCAAACCTGCCCGTATTCCTTAACACGATAAAAGTTACGATTACGGCGATTACTGCAAGCCAGATAAAGAGCGTCCACCACCAACTGCCGACGGTGTAAATCATAGCGGATACCGCGTAGCTCGTTATCACCCAGAACAAAAGCGTCCACTTGAACTTGCCCTTAGGAAGCTCTGCCTTAGCTGTTGCGCAAGCAGCAAAGCAAGGTATGGTCAACATATTGAAGGCGATGAAAGAGATTAACGCAGGAATGGTGATACCCGTATTCTGAATGAGAATAACGGCTTCTTCAATACCTTCTTCAGTGCCTTCAAAGCCGGCGCCGCTAAGTGCCGCAACGACCATTGCCGCAAGCACGGAGAAGGTTGCGATTACGTTTTCCTTTGCGATAAGCCCCGTGATAGCCGCAACTGCGAACACCCAACCAAAGGTAATACCGAGCTGTGAGCCGAAGCCTAACGGCGTGAATATGGGCTGAATAAGCTTGCCTATCGACGCCAAAATGGAATCGCCCATAGCGTCTGCGCCCACGTAAGTCCAGTCCCAACCAAAGCTCTGCAGGAACCAGATTATTACGGTTGACGCAAAGATAATGGTAAACGCCTTTTTAACGAAGTGCTTTGCCTTATCCCACAAGTGAAGCATTAAATTCTTGAACCCCGGCATATGATATGCAGGTAATTCCATAATAAACGGGGGCGTTTCGCCCTTTAACGAAGTGTTGCGCATGAGAAGTACCGCACAAATCGCGGTAACCATTCCAAGCAAATACATACACAGCGTTATAACGTCCGCGTTGCCCACGCCGAAAGCTGAAACTATGCCGCCTGCAATGGCGGTGAGTATAGGAAGCTTAGCGCCGCAAGAGAAGAAGGGAATCACCCTGACCGTTGCAGCCCTTTCCTTTTCGTCTGCCAAAGTACGGGTATTAATCATTGCAGGCAAGGAACAGCCGAAGCCCATAATCATAGGCATAAACGCCCTGCCAGAAAGCCCGAACCGCCTGAAAATTCTATCGAGCACGAAGGCAATTCTCGCCATATAGCCCGTATCTTCCAAAATTGAGAAGAATAAGAAGAGCGTTAAAATCTGGGGAAGGAAACCTAAAACCGCGAATATACCCCCTAATATGCCGTCGATAACGAGACTTGTAGCCCACGCCGAAGCGTTACCCATAGCAAGAGATACACCGTAGCTTATATAGTTAAGTACAAGATTTAAAAGGTTTGTGAATATTACGCCGGGCGAGAATACCGCGCCGTCGTAGAAACAGGCGGCTAAGCCTATACCGAAGTTTTCGTAAAGTTCGGTGCCTTCTATCTTTGCATAGCCCATATCTTCGAACGAAGTCATCCAGCCCTGCGCTTCGGTAAAGCCGTTGAGATAGAGAAGATTTTCCGAAAAGGTCAAGTGGAAGATTGCAAACAAAATGACGATAAAGATGGGAATTGCCCATATCCTGTGGGTTAAAACTCTGTCAATCTTATCCGACTTGGTTAAGACCTTACCGTCCTTTTTCTGCTTTGCGGAAGAGAAATGAGTGGATATATAGGTGTATCTGCCGTCCGCAACTTCGGCTTCTAAATCTGCGCCTGCGGCAATCTCTGCAAGCACTTCCTTTGCGCCCGTATGGGCGAGTTCTATCTCGTCGCTTTCCAACATCTTAACCGCGTGGAATAACGGCGAACGGATATTCTGCCCTTCGAAAAACTGTCTTGCACGCTCGATTTTGCCTGAAAGGTTGCCCGAAAGTACGGTATAGCCTTTCCTTTCGCCCTTCATCGCAATAGCCCTGTTCATAAGTTCGGTTATTCCGTTTTTTCTTAACGCGGAAACCGCAACGACGGGAACGCCTATCGCCTTTTCTAATGCCTTTACGTCGATTTTATCGCCCACCTTTTCGACTTCGTCCATCATATTAAGCGCAATGATGACGGGAACGTCCATTTCAAGCAATTGAGTTGTAAGGTATAAATTTCTCTCAAGGTTGGTTGCGTCGACGACGTTTATAATGCCGTCGATATGCTCGTCAATCATAAAGTTACGCGCAATAACTTCTTCGGGGGTGTAGGGTGAAAGCGAATATACGCCGGGAAGGTCGACAATCTGCACCTTCTCTTCCCCACCCTTATAGATACCCTCGCGCTTATCAACGGTTACGCCGGGCCAGTTGCCGACGTGCGCCGTCGAACCCGTAAGCGCGTTGAAAAGCGTGGTCTTACCGCAGTTGGGGTTGCCTGCCAAAGCAAAGATTTTCACTTGACTTCCACCTCCACGCATTCCGCTTCGCTCTTTCTTAAGGTGAGCTCGTAGCCCCTTAAGGTCACTTCGATGGGGTCGCCCAGCGGCGCTTTCTTGCGCATAGTCACTTCCGCCATAGGGGTTACGCCCATATCGAAGAGCCTGCGGCGAATTTTGCCTTCGCCGTTGACCTTGGTTATCTTACCGCTTTCACCGACGGTAAAATCACTCAAAAGTTTAGTCATATATATCTC
>JBJEVB010000050.1:0-30196 GCA_051884155.1 Candidatus Coproplasma sp.
CGCCCCTTTGGGGAGAAGCTGTCACGTTTACGTGACTGATGCGGGGTATTTTTTTTACCGTATAATTAGAAATATCAAACTCTATCGTCACTCACTTTCGTTCGTGACACTTTCCCTGTTCTTCAGGGAAAGCGAGAGCAAGGAATTAATTATTAGGGAAAAGGTTTGCAGTTTGAAGTCTGGGATTGCCACGCCGACATAAAGTCGGCTACTTCCGCTACGCTTCGTGCCACTGCAAGCAGTGGGGCGCAATGACGCGGATTGAAATAATATTCACCTTATTCGGGTTTACGGCTTGTTCAAGAAACGAGCAAGACAAGGAAGGCGAGTATTTTCGACGGGGAGTTTACTAAACCGTAAATGACCCGAGAAAAACCCAGCCTGACACAGTATTGCGACGCTTATTGGACAAGCGCTAATTAAAAGTGAATAGTTAAAAGAGAAGGGCGCGCCCTTCTCTTTTTTGTTACTCTTCTTCCGCGCAACAACTGCCGCCGCTTTCCCCAAGCTTGCTGTCTATATAAGTCTCGCACTTCTTCATAATATCTTCCTGATTCTTCTTGACCAAGTTGCGAAGCTTACAGTTGTTGGCAACCAAAAGCGCACCGCCTGCCATACCTACGGCAAGCCCTAAAATAAACTTTTCCATCAGTCCTTTTCTTAACCTCCTTGACCGTACTTTAAAAAGAATTTACGCTATGGCAAACCGCCCGTAAGCGCTTCTTTATTAAAAGTATGGGCGCAAGTTACTCAATTTATGATTGTAAATTTTTAACTTGTAATCTTAATAAAAAATTTTCGTCCATAAGCTTTTTAACTACTGCGGTCAAGCGTTTATTTTCCGCCTTTAAGCCTGCGTTCAACTCGTCGTAAAGACTGTTAATCTTTTCTTCTATCGCCTTTTTACCGTCGTCGTCTATGGTATAACCCGCTTCCTTCATAAGCTTTTCTATTCTCTGCGGCTGTTTAGCCATAACGTTGCGGTACTTGTTCTGGTAGCGCAGCATAAGCTTGTCGTCTCCCCCCGAAAGGTTTAGCACCGCCCTGCGTACGGAAATACCCTTGCTCTTTGCCAGGAGTATGGCTTTTAAAATCTTATCCGTCTCTTCGTCGGTGAAAGGTTTAGACTCTTCCGCCTTTAAATTCGTACCCATAAGCAGCTTTTTAACTTCTTCGTTGTCGCCGCTTTTTAATAAGGCGTAGTAGTAGTTGCGCACGCTTCCCTTTGCCCTGCCTGCCTTTTGAGCGTACTCGTCGAAAATGCGCGTAAGCGTCTTGCCCTGCACCTTGCCTTCGCACACGAATTTGACCAAGCTTTCCGCTTCTTCCTTGGTGTAGCCGTTAATTTTTTCCATAACGCCCTCCGAGTTTATTAATGATGTAGAATTTATTGACATAAAACGGTTAGTTTATACATTAAATAATTTAAGGTAAACGTTTGGGGTGTTATTTGAGAATTTATTTTTTATCCTGCCGTACGGCGGCGCTTAAACTTAACGGCGAATACTTAGGCACGGTGGGTGCGGTTGAAAAATACGTTGATTGGACGGGCAGCGAAGATATTCTTGCCGAAATTATTCCAAACGGCGAATGGCTGCCCCGTAGCTTTTTTATCGGGCAAGAGCTGTTTAAAAATCCGCCAGCCTTTTTAAAGGTATATCTCTTCGACGGCGGTGCGCAGATTTGCGTTGCGCATTTTGAAAGATTAGGCGGCTTGAAAATACTTGAGCAACGCTCTATAAGCGGACTAAGCACAACCTATTTTAGCCTTTGCGGTCGCGCCTATTTAAGCTGTGACGGGCAGGAAAGCTCGCTTTACGAGTTGCCCGACTACTTTTTAAATTGCCGCCTGACCGCAGAAAAAATCAACGGGCTACTCGTCTTGATTTTATCGGGAAAGGACTGCCTTTGCGTTATATCTTCAAGCGGAAAAAAGCTGCACATAGGTCGTGCAGAGAGCTATTCAACGGGGGATATGCTTGAGCTAACTATAAATTTTAAGGGGTGCGCTGGGTACTACGCCGAGCAGACTTACGGCTATAACGGGCAGGAATTGACGAAAATTAAAAGCGAAATTAAACGGCGTTACGAAGTCGAAAGCTCGGTTTTACCCTTTGCCTTTTTCGAATGCCTTTTATACGGCGGCGACTGCGGCGAATACTTAACCGATGAATTGCAGACCGAGCAGCAAGCGCTTAAAAAATACCTTGGCGCTTACACCGAAGTTACCGTGCCGCATAAAGCCTTTTTTGATATACACGGGGATATTCCTGCCGCCGCACTCGCCTACCCCATTAAGGAAAACCTGTTTGAAATCAAGTACTTTTCGGTGGAAATTAAAGGTGGTAAGATAGATAATATTGATAAGGCTTCACCTTAACCACGTTTCTTAATTGCTATACGTTTAACGGCGCACCGCTTTAGCTAAAGCGGTGCGCCGTTACGATTTATTATTAACTATTTATTATCCTTATAAAATTTTTCAATTGCGGCAAAGGTCTTTTCGGAAATGCAATGCTCTATCTCGCACGCGTCTATATCGGCAACGCCGTATTCAACGCCGAGCAAAACTAAAAACTCTCTTATAGTGCAGTGCCTGTGATAGACCCTTTCGGCATATTCCCTGCCGCGTGCAGTCAGGCAAATATGCAGTCCGTCGGTTATTATATAGTCCTGCTCTTTTAATATACGCATTGCCTTTTGCACCGCAGGCTGAGATACGCCCATTTTACGGGCAATCTCTATTTGATGGACGTCGTCAAGCTCTTTCGAGAGCAAGAGTATCGACTCTAAATAATCTTCCGCCGACTGATTGTGTTTCATAGTAAATCTATTATACCCCTGCCGCCACGCTTTGTCAATACGCCTTTTATCGAGCTTAACACCGATTTATGAGTTAAAAAATTTTTAAAATACCTATTGACATTGAATACTTATTGATATATAATATTAATAAGAAACATAAAACCGCAAGAGTTAAGCGTAAAATTATGATAAAGCGAAATACGATACAGCGTTCGTTGGTGCTTGACGCGGTGAACAAGCTTGCTTGCCACGCCACCGCCGACGAGATTTACAACGAGATAGCCAAAGACCACCCCCATATCGGCAGAGCGACGGTCTTCCGCAACCTTAAAATACTGTCGGAAACGGGCGATATCCGCAGAATAACCGTTGCAGGCGGTGCGGACCGCTTCGACCATATTTGCAACGCCCATTTCCACGTCAAGTGCGAAAGATGCGGCAGATTGTTTGATTTAGATATGGACTATATAGTTGGGCTTGAGAATAACATTAAAAACGATAACGGCTTTACGTTCACGGGATACGATATACTTTTCAAGGGTATCTGCCCCGATTGCAAGAAAAAGTCTTAACTAAAAAATTAAACGGGGAAAGACGTTCCCCGTAAATATAAGGAGTTTAATTATGAGAAGTATAACCACGTTAGATTTACAGTACGCACACCGTTTTTACGGGTTCAAGGGAGAAGCGCAGTATCTGCACGGACACACGGGCGTTTTGACCATTGAAGTTGAAGACACGGTTGAGCCCGGGGTGAATATGGTATTCCCCTGCAACGAAATTCAAAAGACCGCTTGGGAAGTGTTAAAAAACTTTGACCACGCCTTAATTCTTCGCGAAGACGACCCCCTGTTACCCGCTATTTTATCGGTATACGAAGCGCAGGGCATAAGAAACGGCGCACCTACTAATAAGATGAAAGGTCCTGCATTCAAGACCGAGCTTGCAACCGCATATCCCGAATGCCGCCTTGTCGTAACCAAAGAGACGATGACCGTAGAAGGTATGATTAAAATCGTCTACGAATTACTTAAGGACAAGCTTAACATTGCCAAGCTTACGTTTACGAGCGGCGTAAACGCGGCTACGCAGGAATACGAAACGAACAAGTCAATCGACCGCTGCCCCCTTTGCGGCATAGCCTTGAACGAAAACGGCGTTTGCCCTAAGTGCGGATATAAGAAGAACTAATTTAACCGCCTGATATAGCGCGGTTAATTGATAAAGCGGCGTAGCGAAAAACTTTCGCTACGCCGCTATTTTGATTATTTTAAGGTAAATTATTAGAAATTTCAAACTCTATCGGTTCGCGCTTAAGGCGCAAACCACTTTCCCTATTCTTTAGGGAAAGCGAGATTAAGGTGTAAAATTATTTAAATATTCTTTCACCTTATTCGGAGCAAACGGCTTTGGAAAGAAGCGAGTAAGAGCAGGAGAGCGCGGAAAACCTGAAGGAATTTACTAAACCGTAAATGACCCGAGAAAAACGCCGAGCCGTACACCCCCATCTCTCTTTAGAGATACGAGTAGTTCAAGGCGTGTGAGCACCGACCGCAAGGAGTGTACACAGACGTACACGACTAAGGCGGCGCGGAACACAACGCAGAAATACGAAGTATATATGAAGAGAAGAGTTACTCAGCGAGTAGCCTTTCGCGTTCCGCTATAGTCAACGCTTCAATCATCTCGTCGATTTCGCCAAGCATAAAGGCGTCGATTGAAAAGAGCGAAAGCCCTATTCTATGGTCGGTTACCCTGCCTTGCGGGAAGTTGTAGGTGCGGATACGCTCTGACCTGTCCCCCCTGCCTACGAGAGATTTGCGCTGTGCGTCCTGCTCGGAACGGTTAAGTCCGTTGTAATAATCGTACAGCCTTGAGCGCAAAACCTTGTACGCCTTGTCCTTATTCTTTAGCTGGCTTCTCTCGTCCTGACAGGTTACTACTATGCCCGTAGGGAAGTGCGTAAGCCTTATAGCCGTTTCTGTCTTGTTTACCTTCTGACCGCCTGCGCCTGATGAACGGTATACGTCCACCCTTACGTCTTCGTCGCGAATTTCGACTTCGACGTCTTCTGCTTCGGGCATAACCGCAACGGTTGCGGTTGAAGTGTGTACCCTGCCCTGTGATTCGGTTTCAGGCACTCTCTGCACGCGGTGCACGCCGCTTTCAAACTTTAACTGCTTATACGCGTCCTTGCCCGAAATATTTAAAACTATTTCCTTAATGCCGCCGAGCTCGGTCGCGTTTTCGTCCACGACTTCTACTTTCAAGCGGTGGTGTTCGCAGTAGTGCAGATACATTTGATACAGCTCTGCCGCAAACAGAGCAGCTTCTTCGCCGCCTGCGCCGCCCCTTATTTCCATAATGCAGTTTCTGTCGTCGTTTTTATCCTTTGGCAAAAGCAAAATCTTAAGCTCGCCTTCAATCTCTTCTAAACGGCGTTTACAGTCGTAAATCTCTTCGTTTAAAAGCTCTCTCATCTCCAAGTCGGTTTCAGTCTTTAATTCTTCTTCCGCCTGCTCAATCTTCTTGCTCTCGGCAAGGTATTCTTCGTACTTAGACGCGGTTTCCGCAAGCTCGGACTGCTCTTTGGCAATCTTCGTCCATTCTTCGCCGCCTACAGGGATAGAAGGGTCGGAAAGCTTTTGCGTAAGCGTTAAATATTTGCTGTAAATCTCTTTGATTTTAGGGGTCATAAATTGCACCTTTTTAGGTTAGAATGCGATTTTAAGGAATCTCTCTACGCCCGAAAAGTCCTTTACTATCATTGCGTAATCACGCTTGGGGAAGAGCTTTAACACTTCTTCCGCCTGACCTTCGCCTACTTCCAACATAAGCATACCGCCGCGCACGATATAGCGGGAAATCTCTTTGGAAAGACGCCTGTAAAATTCTAAGCCGTCGTCGCCGCCGTCAAGGGCTATTCTCGGTTCGTAGTCCTTAACTTCGCTCTGCAGATAGGGAATTTCGCCGCTGCGGATATAGGGGGGATTGCATACGATTAGGTTAAACCTGCCGTGCACCTTAGAGAACAAATCGCTTTGAACGAAGGTGATATCCACCGAGTTATAGTTTGCGTTTTCCTTTGCGAGCATAATAGCCGCATCCGAGACGTCTGCCGCGGTAATCTGTACCTTTTTGCCCTTTAAATGCCTTGCAATGGAAATTGCTATACAGCCGCTTCCCGTGCACATATCAAGCACCTTATCGCCGTCTTCGAGCGCGTTGACCGCCTGCTGAGCCAAAATCTCGGTTTCGGGTCTGGGAATCAACGCCCTTTCGTCCACCTTAATCTTGCAGTCGTAGAAGTCCACGTCGCCTATAATGTACCAAAGCGGTCTGCCCGTCATACGCTTATCTACAATATCGTAAATCTTGCGCGTTTCGCTGGGCTTTATCATTCTTTGAGTGTTTAGCTCGCTTCTGTTCATATCGAGAACAAGGGAATATATCCATTCCGCGTCGCTCTCGTCAATGCCCTTTTCGGCAAACTTCTTCTTGGTCTCTTCCAACATCTTAGGCAGAAGTCCGCCCGTCACGAAGGAAGTTTCGGGCAAGTCGGGGTTTTTGTCCATTTCCATTGCCGCTTTAAACGCCGCTATTGCGACTTCCACCATCTCCGCGTCGGGCTCTCTCGTGGTGAACGCCTTCTGCAAAAGCACGCCCGGCCACTTGAAAATAATGCCTATGGGCGAAGTTATATGCGCAAACAACTTTAAAAATTCGTAGGAAATACCCGTGATTAAAGGCAATAGTACAATCTCTACGCCTAAGTTTGCAAGCGTACGCAACGCGCCGTTGGGAATGGTTACTTCGCTGATTCCAAGCGCCCACGTGACCAAACCGATTATCGCAATGTTGATAATAAGCACGATAAAAAGGAAGGACGTGCCGCACCTGTCGTGTATGCGAGAGCATTTTAAAACGTTTTCCGTCGTAAGCTCCATACCCTGCTCATAGCAGTTTATGGTCTTATGCTCTGCCCCGTGATAGCGGTACAGCCTGCGGATATCCTTTAAAAGCATTATAAGCCCCAAATAGGCGATAAAAATTATAAGCTTTAAGCCGCCCCTTAGAACGTAGTACCAGATAGACGCCTGAGTTAAATCCTGCCACAGGTGTTTGATTATGATATCGTCTACCACCACGATAGGCAGCCACATAAACAGGGCGAACGCCAGCGCGAAACCGAGAATCGTGCCTATTATGGAAATGAGTGAGGAAAAGCTGATTTTTAACTTTTCGGCAAACCATTTTTCAATGCGGCCGGGTTCGCTTTCGTCGGACGCGTACACTTCGGAAGAGCGATTGAGCGCGTGCATACCCCTTGCAAGGGAAGTCACCATATTGACGCAACCCCTTATAATAGGAATTTTAGCCGCCCTTTTTGCCGCGTTTGAACGCTTAATTCTCGTCTTTTCTATCTGAATTTGCCCGTCAGGGTCGCGCACGGCGGTACAATAGGAAGTCTTTCCCATCATCATAACGCCTTCTAATACGGCTTGACCGCCAACGGTAGAACATATTCTTTTCTGTTTTTTTTCTTTTTCTTTTTCTGACATTTTTACTTCTTTTTTTATGCGGACGCAAAGTTTTATCCACGCCCCGTAGTATCTTAATGCACGGCAAACGCCGCAAAACGTTTGCAACGCCCTTTGCCGAAAATAAGACAAAAGGCTTCAAATATAATCTCGTTATACTCGAAGCCCGTCTCTTTTTTAGATGTTGTATCTTTTCTTAAATTTGTCAACACGACCGCCGGTATCAACAAGCTTCTGTTTGCCTGTGAAGAAGGGGTGACATTTGTTGCAGATATCCACTTTGAGCGTCTCAACGTCTTTCGTGGTACCGGTCTTGAAGGTTGCGCCGCAAGCGCAAACAACCGTTACTTCGTGATAATTCGGATGTATATCGGGCTTCATTATTCTACCTCGCTGATTATTTTTACCTTTAGCGCCATACAAATAGCTTTATTATTATAAATAAACCAAAAAAATAAGTCAAACGTTTTTTCCACTATTCGCATAAAAAATAGCAGTTTACTAAATTTTTAATTGAATTTTTACTAAAGGGTTGATTTAATCGCGCAATTGGCTTATAATTAATGCGTATGGATAATTGGGTATTAGTCGGGCAGAGTAAGCTCGAAAAACATGAGCAGGAGCGTTATACGGTTGGGGCGTCGCAGGTTAAAGTGCGTGTTACCCACGTTATGCTTACAAACTACGACGCTCTTTGCTATACGGGGGACAGAAAGGTCAACTACCCCGTGACCATAGGCAGGGTTGCCGTAGGCGTTATAACCGAACTTGGCGACCACTGCTTCGGCTTGGAAATAGGCAGCCGAGTTTATTTAAACGCCGTGCGCCCCTGCGGCGGCTGCTACTCTTGCAAGAGTGGCGACCGTGCAGACTGCACTTCCCCTTTGGTCGCCATAAAGGACTTTGACGGCTTTTTGAGAGATTTCGTCGTGTGCGAATACACCGACGTTACCCTTTTGCCCGACGTGGTGGACGATATGCACGCGCTGTGCATAGAATGGGTTGCTTTGGCAGAAAATATATTCGACAGGTTAAACCTTTCAACGGGCAGCCGAGTTGCAATAATAGGCGGTAGCTTTTTCGGCTCTATCTTCGCGCAGGTCGCTCTCTATCACAAGTTCGTGCCTATAGTTATCGACAACTATCAGCAGAATATCGACAGAATGAAGCGAAGCGGCGTATTCTTTGCGTTTGCCGCCGACGAAAACCTTTTGGATAACATCAACAAGGCGACAAGCGGTAGCTTGTGCGACGCTGCCGTTTACACTTCGGACTGCAAGCTGCCAGCCGCTGTGCCTGCGAGAGTGCTTGCCCGCAATAAGGACTTGGTTTTAGGCGGCGTAAGCCCCGTAAACTTCTCGCTTGATTCTGCCCCCTTGTTTGAAAAGAACTTGCGTATCTATTCCGTTTCCGACGGATTTGGCTATACCGAGACGGCGGTCAACATGATTATGCACGGGGCGATTGATTTGACCAACTTCGAAAAGGACGTCTTAAAGGAATTCGACTTGGGTCAGCTTTTATCCGAAAGGGCGGCTAATATCTCCCGTAATTCAAAGATGACCGTTTTAAAACTCACCTTATAAAAGAAGCAGTACATAGCCTATGCGTGTACTCAGATTTATATTTTCAAAACTGTTTATTAGTCTGTCTATAATTGCGGTGCTGTGCGCCGCAATTATTTTTTTGTGCCTGTACCTACACTCGCTTTTGCCCGTTGCCGCCGCAATAAGTCTTGCGTATCTTCTTTCTCTCGCCGCGACGGCGTACCTTTTTATGCATGGCGGCGCGGCAGATTTCAAGTGCGCCTGGCTTGCAATAGTTATTGCCCTGCCCATAGTCGGGGCGGTTCTGTGCTTTATTTCCCACGCGTATTCTCAAAAGGGCGGCTACGGCAAAATACTGCCCGAAGTCGGGTACGATAGCTACGAGTTTTTAAACGACGGTAAGATATTTTTACAGCGCCTGAACGAACGAATCTCTCAGGCGAAAAAGTGCGTATATTTGGAATTTTACATTATCGCAAAGGGCGAAGTTTGGTCGGGCGTGTACTCTTTGCTTTGCGATGCACTCGGCAGGGGCGTGGAAGTCAAGCTTATCTACGACGGGTTGGGCAGCGCTCTGCGCGTACCCAAACGGCAGTTTAAAGAGCTTAAAAGCAAAGGGGCTAAGATTAAGGCTTTTAACACCCTTCTTCCCATGCCCTTAAGCCGAATTAATATCCGCGACCACCGCAAAATTGCAGTCATAGACGATTACGCCGTATTTGTAGGCGGCGTGAATATCGCCGACGAATATGCACACCTGACCGCGCCGCACGCCTATTGGAAGGACGGCGGCGCACTCTTCTTCGGTCAGGCGGCAAGCGCCTTTTCCAACCTATTTTTATCGCTGTTCGACGGTGATAACGCCCCACAAACTTGTACCGATAAAAACAATGTTAAAATAACGCCGACACAAAACGCGTTGCGTTTAACGCCCGTTGCGGATATGCCCGACAGGGGCGGCGGCGTATTTGAAGACGCGATTGCCGCGGCTATATACGGCGCTGAACGGCGAATTTATATCTACACGCCCTATATGTGCCTTAGCGAAAAGCTGTGCGACGCGCTCTCCTTTGCGGCAAGGCGGGGCGTTGAAGTAATCGTTTTAATTCCAGCCGTACCCGACAAAAAGCTGCCCTACGCCGTAACCAAAATTTACGCGCAAAAGCTGGCGGAAAGCGGCGTTTTAGTCTATGAATACACGCCCGGCTTTATGCACTTTAAAGGGGCGGTTTTCGACGATACCGCCTACGTTGGCAGTTATAACTTCGACTTTCGTTCAACCCGTCTTAACTACGAAAACGGGGTGTTTTGCTCAGGCGGACTTGCTGAAGATATGGCAGACGACTTTATATCCTGCCTGCAACTTTCCAAGCCCGTAAGCTTTAAAAGGCAAACTGCGCCCAAAAAACTGTGGGCAAGCGTACTTAGCCTGTTTGCTCCCCTCGTGTAAATTTAAAGTTATTTGCCACATATTGTTGCGGTAACCGCCGTTTTATGGTAGAATGATGGCGTACTATGGTTAAATTAATTGCAAGCGATTTAGACGGAACGCTGCTTCCGCCAACTAAAATTATGCCCGAAGAGACCTTTGCGCTCGTTAAAAAGTTTTATTCGCTCGGCGGCGTTTTCACGCCTGCAAGCGGAAGGCAGCTGCCCAACCTTTTAAAGCTGTTCGAGCCCGTTAAGGACTATATTGCAATCATTGCCGAAAACGGCGGTCTGGTGTGGTACAAGGGCGAGATAATCTTTGCAGACCCCACCCCTGCAAAAGACGTTAAACGCGCCCTTGATATTATCAGGGCGGAAAAGGACTTATACCCCGTAGTATCCTGCGCCGACTGCGCCTATATAGAAGACGATAACGAAGAATTTACCGCTATCTTTAAAAGGTCGTATTCCGCCTATAAAAAGGTGGATAATTTAGACGATATTTTAGAGAGCGTTACTGCCGTTAAGATTTCGATATGGGACGCACAGCCTGCCGCAGAGCACGGCGGTAAGGTGTTGCCGCCCAAGATTAAGGGGTTGCGCACAACGGTTTCGGGCAGGGATTGGCTGGACGTAAGCGTTATGGGTGCAAACAAGGGTAAGGCGTTAAAAGCGCTTATGAGAGCGCTGAACGTGGAAAAGGGCGACTGCGTTGCTTTCGGCGACCATATGAACGATTTGGAAATGCTTAAAGAGAGCGGAAACCCCTTCGTTACGGCAAACGCATTCCCTGCTCTTAAAGCGCAAATCGGGGTAGAAATACCTTCCAACGCGGACTTCGGCGTTATAACTAAGTTTAAAGAACTTATAGGCGGATAAGGATTTATGTACGACTATATCCTGTTCGATTTGGACGGAACGCTTACCAACCCTGCCGAAGGCATAACCAATTCCGTTGCCTACGCCCTTGATAAATTCGGCATCGCCGTCGACGACAAGAAGAGCCTTTATAAGTTTATCGGTCCGCCGCTTAGCGATTCCTTTCAACGCTTTTACGGCTTTACAAAAGAGCAGAGCTTGAAGGCGGTTGAATACTATCGGGAATATTTCAAGGTTTTGGGCATTTTCGAGAACGAAATATTCAAGGATACGGTAGATATGCTTTCCGCCTTGAAAAGCGCAGGAAAACGCATTATTCTCGCCACGTCTAAGCCCGAAGAGTTTGCTCTGCAAATTTTAGAGCATTTTAATTTAAGCAAATATTTCGATTTTACTGCATGCGCTACGATGGACGGTACGCGGAATAATAAAACCGACGTCATTAAGTATGCGCTTGAAGGTTACCCCGTAAAAAATCTGTCGGAAACGATAATGGTCGGCGATAGGGAACACGACGTCTTAGGGGCAAATAAAGCAGGAATACATTCTATCGGCGCATTATACGGCTTTGGCGATTACGACGAGCTGAAAAAAGCTAACGCAACCTATATCGTCAAGGATATGCAGCAAATACTTGAAATTGTATTATAGCAAAAATAAGAAGGTGCATTATGAAATTATTTATATGTTCGGATATTCACGGCTCGGCTTTTTGGTGCAAAAAGGTAATTGAAAAATTTAAGGAAGAGAATGCGGACAAGCTGATTATTTTAGGGGACGTACTCTATCACGGTCCGCGCAACCCACTTCCCGACGGATATAGTCCCAAAGAAGTATGCGAAATGCTCACCCCCCTATCCGGCAAGATTATTGCCGTGCGCGGCAACTGCGACTCGGAAGTAGACCAAATGGTTTTAGATTTCAACGTTTCAAGTGATTACGCAACGGTCTGCGACGATAAGGTAAGAATTACGCTCTCGCACGGACATAGAATAGTCCCCCCTTTAAAGCAGGGCGATATCTATATCACGGGACACACTCACGTTCCTTTAAACGTAGTCGAAGAAGAAGGCTACCTTCACCTTAATCCCGGCTCTGTTTCTCTGCCCAAGGAAAACTCCGCACACGGTTACATTTTGTACGATAACGGTCAGTTCACCTTTAAAACGCTTGAATAGCCGTCATTGCGAGAAGTGACCGAAGGAAACGCACACCCACCGTCATTGCGAGACGGACGGAACTTACGTTACGGACGGCGTGGCAATCTCATTAATTTATGGGCGGTCACTTGGCTTCGCCCCTTTGGGGAGAAGCTGTCACGTTTACATGACTGATGCGGGGTATTTTTTTGACCTAATTATTATAAATATCAAACTCTTCAGTCCCTACGGGACAGCCTCCCTATTCTTTAGGGAAGCCAAGTGGAACGCGGTTGGGATTTTGAGATTGCCACGCCGACTTACAGTCGGCTCGCAATGACGCGGTTAATGTTTACTATTGCGACGTATATATGAAGAGAAGCATGAAAAAAGGTTGCGGAAAACCGCAACCCTTTTTCTTTTTCCCTAACTTAAGCCAAAATAAGGTGACCTTTAAGTACAAGATATACAAGGTCGATTAAGCAGAGGAACCAGCCCCAACCGATAACGAGGAAGAGAACGAATACAACGATGCTTACGACGTCCTTCTTTCTAAGCATAACGGAAAGCCTTACAAGCAATTCAACAATCCAACCAACGAAGGGGATTATAAGAAGAATAACTTGAAGAAGTCTGCTTTGGCTGTTAAACCATTTATCAAATGCCATTATCTTTTCTCCTTTTTAATTTATTACCGATATATTTTATGCGGTAAATTTCTCTTTAAGTACAAGCTTAAGCCAAAATAGTTATTATTGCAAGCAGAGCTTTTTGAACAATAATACCCAAATAAGGTCAATCCAACCAACGAAGAGACCGCCGAAGGTTACGATGATGCAGACGAGAAGTCTTACCAAAGAGAACTTCTTGAAAAGGGTAGACCATCTTACCAAAATTTCGGTAATCCAGTTAACTACGGGGATGAGCAGTAATAAAATCTGCACGAGGCGGCTTTGTTTGTTAAACCAAGTCATTACATTTTTCTCCTTTATATTTGATGTCATTATTATATCATATATAACGTATATGTCAAATACCGTTAAAAAAATTTTTTTAATTTTTATTTTTTTAACAATTTTTTTACATGCAAAAACTGCGCAGGGCGTTGCCTTGCGCAGTTTTAAATTTAAATTCGTTCGTCTTAACGGCTTATTAAACGAGTTCGATAATAGCCATTTCGGACTTGTCGCCGCGACGTGCGCCGAGCAAGTAGATGCGGGTATAGCCGCCGCCCTGACCAAGCTCTTCCTTGCGCTGTGCATACTTAGGCGCAATCTCGTTGAAAAGCTTTTCCATTAAGGGGTGCTGAATATCCTGCGTCCTTGCCTTGTACTCAGACTTCTTTTCGTTGAAGCCTTTAACTTCCTGCAAGTCGCGAAGCTTACCCATAAGACGCCTACGAACTGCAAGCTTCTTGGGTGAATCCTTGATAACTTTCTTGGATACGTCCTTGCCCTTGCTGTCCTTTACCGTAACGGTAGTTTCTTCATTTAAGTCGTAAACGCTCATCGCTTTGGTTATAATTTTTTCAACGTAGGACTGAAGAGCCTTTGCCTTTGCAGCGGTCGTTTCAATCTTACCGTACCACAAAAGTTCAGAAGCCTGATTCCTGAGCATTGCATTTCTTTGTTCCGATGTTCTTCCCAATTTAGTGGGCATAACGTTAATCCTCCTTGTTTGCTAACGAAAGTCCGTAAGACTGAAGCTTTAAGATAACTTCGTCCAACGACTTTCTGCCAAGGTTTCTCACCTTGAGCATTTCGTCTTCGGTCTTCTTTGTTAAATCTTCGACCGTGTGTATGTTTGCACGCTTTAAGCAGTTGTAAGAGCGTACCGATAAATCCATATCTTCGATAGCCATTGCCAAAATCTTCTGCTGACGGTCATCTTCGTTCTTGACTAAGATGTCCATATCCTTAATCGTATCGGACAGGTCAACGAACAAGCTGATGTGGTCCTGCATAATCTTTGCCGCAAGAGAAATGATTTCCTTTGCAGAAAAGGCACCGTTGGTCCAAACTTCAAGCGTGAGCTTATCGTAGTCGGTATTCTGACCAACTCTCGTGTTCTCTACGTTGTAGTTTACCTTCTTAACGGGCGTAAAGATGGAATCGATAGGAATATAGTCTATAAGTTCCGTCCTGGTATGGTCGGCACCCTTATAACCTCTGCCTCTGCCGATGGTTATTTCCATATCGATTTTGCCGCCAGCGTCAACAGTGCAGATGTGCTGGTCGCCGTTGATAATTTCGATTTCAGCGTCCTGCTCGATATCGCTTGCCTTAACCTCGCAAGGACCTTCCTTGTAGAGATGAACGACCTTAACGTAGTCCTTATCGGTGACCTTCGTCTTGATTGCAAGCGTCTTTAAATTGAGTATGATTTCGGTAACGTCTTCCTTGACGCCGGGAACGGCGGAAAACTCGTGCTTGACAGAGCCGTCCAAAAACCTGATTCCCTGTGCCGCCGCACCGGGAAGTGCGGAAAGCAAAATTCTTCTAAGGCAGTTGCCTATCGTAAGGCCAAAACCCTTTTCAAGCGGTTCAACTACAACCTTTGCGTAAGACTGGTCCTCGCTTTCAACCACTTCGAGCTTGGGTATATCAATTTCAATCATATACTACCTCCTTATTGTTATGATTACTTGGAGTACAATTCGACAATCCTGTGTTCAGCAATCTGGCTGTCGATATCATCCCTTGCAGGAAGGGCAATTACTTTGCCTTCAAGCTTTTCGGGGTTGAATTCCAACCACTTGGGAAGATTGGTAACCTTAGCTGACTTGATTGCCTCAAAATACTTATTAGAGGTCTTATTCTCCTTAACGGCGATAACGTCGCCGACTTTAACAATAAACGAAGGGATATTGACTTTCTTGCCGTTTACGGTGAAGTGACCGTGGTTTACAAGCTGTCTTGCCTGCGCACGGGAAACACCGATACCCATTCTGTAGATTACGTTGTCAAGCCTTCTTTCCAAAAGGGAGAGCATATTTTCACCGGTGATGCCCTTCATTCTGTCTGCGTGTTCATAGTATGCCCTGAACTGACCTTCCTGAACGCCGTAAATACGCTTAACCTTCTGCTTTTCTCTAAGCTGCTGACCGTATTCGGAAATCTTTTTCCTGCCTGCGCCGTGTGCACCGGGTGCTACGGGGCGCTTTTCGAAAGGACATTTGCCGTTATAACATTTGTCGCCCTTTAAAAAGAGCTTACCGCCTTCTCTTCTGCAAAGACGGCATTTTGCTTCTCTGTAAGTTGCCATAATTTATCCTGTCCTCCTATTATACTCTACGACGCTTAGGCGGTCTGCAACCGTTGTGAGGGATGGGTGATACGTCTGAAATTAAAGTGATTTCCAACTCGCAGTTTGCAAGCGCTCTAATTGCAGATTCCCTACCTGCGCCGGGACCCTTTACGTAAACTTCTACGCTGCGAAGTCCGTGTTCTTTTGCTGCCTTAGCTGCCGTTTCGCAAGCCATCTGTGCTGCGAAAGGCGTACCCTTTCTTGAACCCTTAAAGCCGAGTGCGCCTGCGCTTGACTGCGAAAGTGCGTTACCCTGCATATCGGTTACGGTTACCAAGGTGTTGTTGAAAGAAGATTGAATATGAACCTGACCTTTATCTACCTTCTTAAGCTCTTTACGCTTTCTTGATACGGTAGTAGTCTTTTTTACTTGTGCCATAACTTAAACTTGTCCTCCTATCTTACTTTGCGCCCTTCTTCTTGGCTACCGTGCGGCGAGGACCCTTTCTGGTTCTCGCGTTTCTCTTGGAAGACTGACCCCTTACAGGAAGACCCTTTCTGTGACGGATGCCCCTGTAGCAGCCAATTTCCATAAGTCTTTTAATGTTAAGCGATACTTCACTGCGAAGTTCACCTTCTACTCTCAAATTGTGGTCAATATACTCTCTGAGCTTGGATACGGTCGTTTCGTCTAAGTCCTTAACGCGGATATCAGGGTTTACACCCGTATCGGCAAGAATCTTCTTCGACGTTGCAAGACCTATACCGTATATATAGGTCAAACCGATTTCAATTCTCTTTTCTCTGGGTAAATCTACACCGGCAATACGTGCCATACGATTTATTTCCTCCGTTAATTTTACTTGAAATTTTTAATATTTTGTATATATATCGAGCCGTACTCTCAAACAAAACGGAAATTTGGAATGTTGTTTCGTTTGAAAATAGGAATTGTTTTCTGCATTATATTTATAAGTTGCGCTTAAGCTTAGTCCGCAATCTCATTAAGACGCGTTTAAAAGCTAAAAACGCAAAAACGCGGAAAAGTTGTCAAACGCCCTTTCTATTTTTCTACGTTTGACACATTTATCCGAAATACTGCAAAATACATTATATCACAGCCTTTTACAATATTGCAACAGTTTAGCGTTAAATTATCGCAAAAATTTTATGCAATTTTGTAAAATATTTAGTTGTTTGACTAAAGCGGTTAATGAATTTTAGAAACAGTAACCACTTGCGATGATGGGATTGCCACACCGCCCACTTCAGGGCGGTTCGCAATGACGGCTAAAACTAACCCCATCTCTTTTCAAAGATACGCAGTTAGAGCCGTTTTTCAGCGGAGAAGCGAGTAGTTAACTCACTCCCCAACCAAGCCCCATCTCTTTTCAGAGATACGCATTTAGAGCCCTTTTTTCAGCGGAGAAGCGAGCAAGAGCAGGAGCCTGCGGCTTTGGCGACGGGAGTTTACACAGACGTAAATGACCGAGCCAAAACGCAAAGGCGACGAACTATTGTGACGCTTATACGCTTGAAAAACTTAGCCCTGACGCTGCTTATGGCTCTTGTTTTTAGAACAAATAACCATAACCTTACCGTTTCTCTTGATTATCTTGCATTTATCGCACATAGGCTTTACTGAAGGCCTTACTTTCATTTCCGTTTCTCCTTTAATGTTTAAAAGTAATTTTTTGTGGGCATTGCCCGATTGAAAATTTGCATTCCTTGAGCTTTCGCTTAGGATTTGCTACGCCACGTTATGCGCCCTTTGGTCAAATCGTAAGGGCTCATTTCCAGCTTTACGTTGTCGCCTTCGATTATACGGATATAGTTAAGGCGCAATTTGCCGGAAATATAAGCGGTTATAACATAGCCGTTGGTAAGTTGTACTTTAAACGTTGCGTTAGGCAGGCACTCTATTACCTTGCCTTCAGCTTCGATTACGTCGTCCTTAGACAAAATCTTAATCCTCCGATTTGATTTGCGGATTTAATTCCGCTTTAATTTGCTTTAACGCAAACGCCGCTTTGCAATCGAACGACTTATCCCACGGATAAGCTACGCCGTATTCAGCGACGGTTTTATTTAGTAAATAAACGTGTTTAAGGTTTTTGCGCTTGGGTGCGTTCAACGTTTTAGTAACGCCGTCCGCAAGATAAATCGTTGAGCCGTCTATATCGCATATAACGTACAGCTTGCCTTTATCACGCCCTTGCAGGCTCTGCGCAATCCCGCCTAAACTTGGCTTGGAAACTTTCATTGTACACCTTAAAGGGTAAGTATTTCTACCCCGTCCTCTTTAATGAGTACGGTGTTTTCGTAATGAGCAGCAGGTTTGCCGTCTGCAGTACGAACCGTCCAACCGTCCGATTTATCGAATATAACCTTATAGGTGCCCATATTTATCATCGGCTCTATACAGATGGTCATTCCGGCTTTAAGCCGCATACCCGTTCCCTTCCTGCCGTAGTTGGGTACGGAAGGGTCTTCGTGCATTTCCCTGCCGATGCCGTGACCTGTAAGCGCCCTTACGACGCCGTAGCCGTAGCTCTCTGCATGGGTCTGCACCGTATAGCCTATATCGTAAAGCGGCGTACCTGCTTTAAGGTTTTCAATCGCCTTAAAAAAGCACTCTTCGGTAACTTTTACAAGCTTGCGCTTTTCTTCGGATACGTTGCCGATAAGGTACGTTCTGCACGCGTCGCCTTGAAAACCGTTCTTTTCAGCAGTTATATCCACGCTTACGATATCGCCGTCCTGTATGACTCTATCGCCAGGTATGCCGTGAACGACTACTTCGTTTACGGATACGCAAGAGCTTGCGGGATAACCGCAATAGCCGAGTTCGGAAGGAATAGCGCCGTTTAAGGTGATGTACTTATAGACGAGCTCGTCAACTTCCTTAGTCGTCATACCTGCACAGATGTGCTTGCCGACGTACTCTAAAGTTTCCTTGACTATCCTGCACGGTTCGCGCATTAATTCAATTTCTTCTGGGGTCTTTATGGTAACCATTTACTTGCCCGTATGCTTGCCGAGCTCTTCAGCAATTATTGCAAAAACTTCCTTAGGGGAAAGCTTACCGCTGTTTACGGTGAACAGCTTACCCTGTTTTTCGTAATACTCGATAAGCGGTGCAGTTTCTGTAAAGTAGGTATCTAATCTCTTTTGAACGGTTTCGGGGTTGTCGTCGTCCCTTCTGTATAAGGGTTTACCGCACTTTGCACAGGTAGTTGCGCCGTTTAAGGTGGAAACGTGATAGCTTTCACCGCAGCTGCATACGCGCCTGCCGCAAATTCTGTCCATAAGCAGAGCGACGTCTACGTCGATGTTTACGCATAAATCGACGTTGGCGAACTTATCGAGCTCTGCCGCCTGAAAGAGATTGCGGGGGAAACCGTCGAGCATATAGCCCGACTTGACGTCGTCTTCCGAAAGTCTGTTCTTGACGATTTCGCAGGTGACTTCGTCGGGGACGAGCTTGCCCGCGTCGATATAACTCTTTGCGAGCTTGCCTATGGGCGTACCGCCCTTTATGTTTGCCCTGAAGATATCGCCCGTCGAAACGTGGACGAGATTAAATTGATTTTCTATTAAGCTTGCTTGCGTGCCTTTGCCTGCGCCAGGCGCACCTAACAAAACTATATTCATTATATTAACACCCCATTACGGGAATGAGTTTTGTGCAAGAAACGAGCAAGAGCAGGAGCCTGTGGCTTTGGCGACAGGAGTTTACTAATCGTAAATGACTGAGCCAAAACGCAAAGGCGACGATACTCACACGACGTTTATTGCACAAACGCCCGTTTAAAAAGCTTACTTTAAGAAGCCTTTTTTGTAATTCTTCATCATCAACTGCGACTGCAACTGCTTGTCGATTTCCAACGCAACGGATACTACGATGAGAATACCGGTGGTTGAGAATACGCTGATTAAGTCGATTGAAAGTCCGCAAGCTGAAAGAATAACCGATAAGATTGAAGGAATTAACGCAACAATCGTGAGATAGATTGCGCCGAAAAGGGTTATTCTGTTGTTGATTTTCTTTAAATAATCGGCAGTGGGCTTACCGGGGCGGATACCCTGAATAAAGCCGCCGTTCTGCTGAATGGTCTTGGATACGTCTTCAGGATTAAACTGCATAGACGCATAGAAGAACGAGAACAGGAATATAAGTACGCACAATACTACCATATAGATAAGCTGTCCGTACCAAGCGCCGTTACCTGAGAACCATTCCGCTACGCCCGTTTCAAAATTACTGCCGGGCCAGAACAAGCTTGCAAGCATTGCAGGAACGGAGATAATCGAGAATGCGAATATCAAGGGCATAACGCCTGAACCCGATATACGCATAGGGATAACCGACGACTGACCGCCGTACATCCTTCTGCCCTTAACCTGCTTTGCGTACTGAACGGGGATTTTCCTTTCGGAAAGGTCGACCGTACAGATTGCAGCAAATTCGAACACAGTCAAAATTACGAAACCGAGCACTTCCCACAATACGGAAGGATTGCCGCTGAATGCTTCGATAAACTTCGTTAAGATTGCTTCGCCTGCGGTTGAAAGTATGCCGATAAAGATGATTATCGAAATACCGTTGGAAATGCCGTATTCGGTAATTCTTTCGCCGAGCCACATAACGAGCATTGCGCCTGCCGTGTAGACTACGGTCAAGAATATACCTGCAACCCACTTAGCACCTTCCTGCGAAATACCGGTACCGTTTGAAAGATAACCGAAGTTTGCAAGGTTGATTGCCATTTCGCCGTTGGTATCTCTCAAGCCGAAGCTTATTATGATACCGATTGCCTGAGCAACCGCCAACGCGATGGTTACGTATCTAGTAATCTGGGCAATCTTACGCCTGCCGCTTTCGCCTTCTTTGGAAAGACGTTCAAGTGCAGGAATGCCCACGCTTAAAAGCTGTACTATAATTGATGCGTTGATGTAAGGGCTGATGCCTAATGCAAAAAGCGTTGCGTTGGTAAGCGAGCCGCCCGATATTGCCGACATTATGTTAAGGAACGATACGTCTTTAATCGCTTCGGTAAACGTGTCGGGCGAAATACCGGGTACGGGAATATAGCAGCCGAGACGGAAGATAACGAGCAAAAGAAGTGTGAACCAAATCTTTTTGCGTATTTCCTTGTTCTTAAAACAATTTTTTATTGTTTCAAACATTTTAACCTCTCTTTAAGCGATTGAAAATTTTTACAACCGCTATGATGCGACGCTTAAATTATTCTGCGTCGGCACCGATAACTTCTGCTTTGCCGCCAGCACTCTCGATAGCAGCCTTTGCGCTTTCGGAGAACTTTGCAGCCTTAACGGTAAGAGCTACTTCGATTTTGCCCGTACCGAGAACCTTAAGACCGCCGTTGTTCTTAACAACCTTAGTAAGATTGTTTTCTACTACGTAATCGTAGTCAACTACGGTGCCTGCAGGTACGTCTTTAAGCTGAGAGAGATTGATAATAAGGTACGAAGTTGCCCACTTGTTGTGGAAACCTCTCTTGGGGATTCTTCTGTGAAGGGGCATCTGACCGCCTTCGAAGCCGGGACGAACGCCTCCGCCCGAACGAGCCCACTGACCTTTGTGACCCTTGCCGGACGTCTTGCCCTTGCCCGAGCCGATACCTCTACCTAATCTTTTGGTGGAGGTGTTTGCGCCCTCTGCGGGCTGTAATTCATGAATTTTCATTGCCATAACTACTTCTCCTTAAACTTCCTCTACCTTGAGAAGGTACTTAACTTTTTCAATCTGACCGAGATTTGCAGGGGTGCTTTCCAAGGTCTTGCTCTGACGGATTTTCTTTAAACCGAGCGCTGCAACGGTTGCTTTTACGCTTGCGTTTTCGTTTGATACGCTCTTAACTAACGTGATTTTAACCATTGTATACCTCCGCTTAGCCTAAAATTTCCTCTACCGACTTACCGCGAACTGCTGCGATTTCTTCTGCAGACTTAAGCTCTACTAAGCCGGCGATAGCTGCCTTAACGACGTTGATGGGGTTGTTGGTACCGTGAGACTTGGTACGAATATCCTTAACGCCTGCAGCTTCCATAACCGCACGAACGGGGCCGCCTGCGATAACGCCGGTACCTTCTGATGCGGGCATCATTAAAACTGAACCTCTGCCGTATACGCCCAAAACGCCGTGGGGAATAGATGTACCCTTAAGGCTGATTTTGTTAAGGTTCTTCTTTGCCTGTGCAGTTGCCTTTTCGATTGCTTCGGGAACTTCCTTGGACTTGCCCATTCCGTAACCTACTGAACCGTTGCCGTCACCAACTACTACGAGTGCGGCGAAACGCATGTTTCTACCACCCTTAACGGTCTTGGTAACTCTGTTTACCTGTATAAGCTTTTTGATAAATCCGTCGTCTTCTTCCCTTTTGCGGGGTCTGTCGCCTCTGCGGGCGGTTCTTTCTTTCTTTTCTTCCATGGTCTTACTCCTTAGAATTTAAGTCCTCCCTCTCTTGCGCCGTCGGCAAGGGCCTGAACCCTGCCGGTGTAGAGGTAGCCGCCTCTGTCGAATACGACAGCGCTGATGCCCTTCGCTTGCGCACGCTCTGCAACGATTTTACCAACCGCCTTAGCTGCATCCGTCTTGGTCATATCCTTGATTTCAGCCTGTACTGACTTTTCCATAGTGGAAGCAGCACATAAGGTTACGCCCTTAACGTCGTCAATAACCTGTGCGTAGATGTGGTTAAGGCTGCGATATACGCTGAGCCTGGGCATTTCTGCCGTACCGGAAATCTTCTTTCTTACTCTGGTGTGACGACGAAGTCTTTCTTCGTTTTTGTCAATTTTCTTAATCATAATATCTCCTTATTAGGACAACCCTTCGGAAACGGTTGCGCTTAAAGGGGCATATATATGCCAGCCAACCCTTTCAGGCGGCTATCTGCACGGATTGATGCAGACTTTCTTTAAGCGGCCTTATATCCGAAATTACTTCTTGCCCTTGCCTCCCGTTTTACCTTCTTTACGTTCGATAACTTCGTCGCTGTATGCGATGCCGTATCCATGGTAGGGTTCGGGTACCCTTACGATTCTGATGTTTGCTGCGGTCTGACCAACCAAAGTCTTATCGATACCTGCAACGACTATTTCGTTGGGGTTAGGGCAGGTGATGGTTACGCCTTCGGGTTCGGTGAACTCTACGGGGTGAGAGAAGCCTACGTTCATAACGAGCTTCTTGCCCTGCTTAGCAACCTTCCAACCTACGCCGTTTACCTTTAAGGTCTTGGAAAAGCCTTCGGATACACCCTTAACCATATTGTGGAGAAGTGCGCGGTATAAACCGTGCTTTGCATCGAGCTCTGCAAGGTCTGCACCCTTGACTACGTTAGCTACGTTGCCTTCTACCTGAATAAGAATGTTGCCTTCGATTTTCTGGGTAAGCGTGCCTTTTGCGCCTTTAACGGTTACAACGCCGTCTGCAAAGGACACGGTTACGCCTGCGGGGATAACTACGGGTTCCTTACCGATTCTTGACATATAAAGTACCTCCTTACCAGATGTAGCAGAGCACTTCGCCGCCTACGTTGGCAGCCTTTGCCTGCTTATCTGTCATGACGCCCTTGTTGGTCGAGATGATGGCGATACCGAGTCCGTCCATAACCTTGGGCATATTTTCAACGTCTGCATAAACCCTTAAACCGGGCTTGGAAACTCTCTGCAATGCGTTGATGACCGATTTATTTTTGCCTGCGTACTTAAGCGTTACGACAAGCTTGCCGGAATAACCGTCTTCTACAAGCTTAACGCCTTCTACGTAACCTTCTTTTAACATGATGTCGGCGATTGCCTTTTTCATGTTGGAGGAAGGAATTTCAACCGTTTCTTTATTTACTGCCAACGCGTTTCTGATTCGCGTGAGCATATCTGCGATAGGATCTGTCATTATTATCTTTCCTCCTTTTTAATTACCAGCTTGACTTCTTAACGCCGGGTATTTCACCCTTGTAAGCAAGTTCACGGAAACAGATACGGCATACGCCGTATTTGCGAAGAACCGCGTGGGGTCTGCCGCAAATAGAGCACCTTGTGTACGCTCTCGTTGAATATTTAGCAGGCTTCTGCTGCTTGTTTATCATTGACTTCTTTGCCATAACTCTTTCTCCTTACTTCTTGAAGGGCATACCAAGTGCCCTTAAAAGCTCTCTTGCTTCTTCATCGGTCTTAGCCGTCGTAACTATGCACACGTCCATACCCCTGATTTTTTCAACCTGGTCGTACTGGATTTCAGGGAATATAAGCTGTTCCTTTAAACCCATGCAGTAGTTGCCCTTGCCGTCAAAGCTGTCGGTGGGAACACCGCGGAAGTCGCGTACGCGGGGAAGTGCAATAGAGATGAACTTATCGAAGAACTCGTACATTCTGTTGCCGCGAAGAGTAACTTTGATACCTACGCTCATACCTTCTCTGACTTTGAAGTTTGCAACCGACTTCTTAGCCTTGGTGAGAATGGGCTGCTGACCGGTAATCTGCTTGATTTCGTTTACTGCAGCCTGAATGGATTTTGCGTTATCCTTAATGTCGCCTAAGCCGGAAGAAATAACAATCTTTACGAGCTTAGGAACTTCCATAGGGTTCTTATAACCGAATTTCTTGGTAAGTGCGGGCACTACTTCTTCGGCGTACTGCTGAGCTATTCTGTTTGCATATTCGTTGTTAGCCATGTTGCGCCTCCTTATTCACCCTTGTTCTCTTCTGCAGCAGCGGTCTCTGCCTTAGCAGCGCGCTTTCTTACACGCTTCTTAGGAGCTTCCTTAGGCTGCTGAGCCTTGCTTGCCTTACCTGCATACGCCTTATCTAATACGGCGCCGCATTTAGCGCAAACCCTTACCTTCTTGCCGTCTACAACGGAGTGCTTAACTCTTACACCCTTGCCGCAAGCTTCGCATACTACCATTACGTTAGAAACGTCAATGGGCTGTTCCTTGTCGACAAGCTGAGAAGTTTCGTTTGCTCTTCTTGCTTTCTGTGCTTTCTTGTGGACGTTTACGCCCTCTACCGTCACCGTTCCGTTCTTGGGAGAAGTGGCAATAACCTTGCCCTGCTTGCCCGCATCCTTACCGGTGATAACTACAACGTTATCATTCAATTTTACGTTCATTGCAATCTCTCCTTAATTAAAGAACTTCAGGTGCGAGAGAGATTATCTTCATATAGTTCTTCTCTCTCAACTCTCTTGCTATCGGTCCAAAAATACGGGTGCCGCGGGGTTCCTGATTTGAACCGATGAGCACTGCCGCATTGTCGTCGAAACGGATATAGGTGCCGTCGTTGCGCCTGATACCCTGCTTTGTTCTTGCTATAACGGCCTTTACCACTTCGCCCTTTTTAACTGCGCCGCCGGGGGTTGCAGTTTTTACCGAGCATATGATAACGTCGCCGATGTTGCCCGTCTTGCGGAATGAACCGCCGAGCACCTTTATACACATAAGCTCTTTAGCGCCGCTGTTGTCTGCAGCCTTGAGCCTGGTTTGAGGTTGTATCATATAAATTACCTTTCCTTGAAATTTTTTTAATTTTAATTTATGTTAAACTTACAACTCAATATAGTTAGACGTTCAGAGGGTGAGGCGGCTTTCGCCCACGCTATAAAAAAGCTTCCACACCGTGACGTATAAAAATATTTATTTAAATAATTTTTTACCGCATCTGGGTTCAGGTTTGCGCAAGAAGCAAGCAAGAGCAGGAGAGCGCGGAAAACCCGAAGGAGTTTACTAAATCGTAAATGACTAAGGGTTGCCACAGCTCGACGATACTTACGCGCCGCTTATTGCACAAACGCCCATATATGCGAAGAGAAATTACTTAGCTTTTTCGATAATCTCCGCTACTCTCCAGTTCTTGTCTTTGGAAAGCTTACGGGTCTCGACTATTCTAACCTTATCGCCCACGCCGCACTCGTTGTTTTCATCGTGTGCCTTGAACTTTGTGGTCTTGGTTATGGTCTTTTTATAGAGGGGGTGCTTGCTCTTTTCAACGATAGCTACGACTACGGTCTTATCCATCTTGTCGGAAACAACGATACCTACTCTTTCCTTTCTTAAAGTCGTCCTTTCTTCCATTGCCTTTCTCCTTAACCTTTAAGCTGCCTTGCGCGGATTACGGTATTTACCCTTGCAATGTCCTTTTTAACAAGGTTAATCTGCATAGGGTTTTCAAGCTGACCGCTTGCATGACGGAAACGCAAATTGAAGAGCTCCGTTTTGAGTTCGGACAGCTTTGCGCTAAGTTCTTCATCGGTTAAATTTTTAATTTCCTTAGCCTTCATTTGTTTCACCGCCTTCTAAATCTGATTTTCTAACAAACTTGCACTTTACGGGAAGTTTGTGACCTGCAAGACGCATAGCTTCTTTTGCTACGTCTTCGGGTACGCCAGCCATTTCGAAAAGCACTCTGTCGGGCTTAACGATAGCTACCCAATACTCAACTGCACCTTTACCAGAACCCATACGGGATTCAGCGGGGTGCTTAGTGATGGGCTTGTGGGGGAATATGTCTATCCATACCTGACCGCCACGCTTGATAAATCTTGTCATAGCGACACGGGCTGCTTCGATTTGGTTGGAAGTAATCCTTCCGCCTTCTTCTGCAACTAAACCGTATTCACCGTATGCAACCTTGTTACCCTTGTGGGCTCTGCCGCGAATTTGACCGCGGTGTTGCATTCTCCTTTTTACTCTCTTAGGAATTAACATATTACTCTTCGCCTCCGTCTGAGATTATAAGCTTTTTGGAACCAGAGAGCACTTCACCCTTGTATATCCAGCACTTAACGCCGAGTACACCGAAGGTGGTATGTGCTTCTGCAAAGCCGTAATCGATATTAGCTCTCAACGTCTGAAGAGGAATCGAACCTTCGTGATAGCTTTCGCTACCTGCGATTTCTCTTCCGTCAAGACGACCGGATACGGTAATCTTTACACCCTTGACGCCGGTTTTGGAAACCTTGGAAAGCTGCTGCTTGATAGCTCTTCTGTAAGAAACACGCTTTTCAAGCTGAGAAGCAACTGCTTCTGCAACGAGTTGTGCGTCCTGGTCAATCTTTTCAACCTTGTTGACGTTGATAATGATAACTTTGCCGTTGGTAAGTTTTGCAAGGTCCTTCTTGATTACTTCTATTTCCGAACCAGCCTTGCCGATAAGCACGCCGGGACGGCCGGTATAGATGGTAACCTCGATTTTGTTTGCTGCTCTTACGATGCAAATCTTAGAAATTGCTGCGTCGAAGTACTTCTTCTTGATAAAGGTACGGATGACGTTATCTTCTTTAAGCTGTTTGCTAAAGTCTTTCTTGTCTGCGTACCACTGGGTATCCCAGCTCTTAATTACGCCTACTCTTAAGCCATGAGGATTAACTTTTTGTCCCATACTTCACACTCCTTAAATCTTCTTAGCGTCGAGCACGACGGTAATGTGGCTGGTTCTCTTTAAGATTGCGTGGCCGCGACCCTTAGATACGGGCTGCATTCTCTTAAGGTGAGGACCGCCGTTCGCATAAGCTTCGGCAACGATTAAGTCGCTTCTGTCCATGCCCTGGTTGTGCTCTGCGTTAGCCGCTGCAGAAAGAAGTACCTTCTTAACTACGTCGCAACCGCCCTTATCACAGTAGGTAAGGATTGCTGCTGCTTCTTCAACGCTCTTGCCCCTGATAAGAGCGAGAACCGTTCTTACCTTGTAGGGGGAAATCCTAACGTATTTTGCCGTTGCATAAGGACGCTTATCCTCGGTAGCGGCAATTTTTTCAACTTTTTTCTTCATATTACTTGCCATAACTGAGTATCTCCTTATTTACCGGTTGTCTTAGCCGCATGGCCTTTGAACGTTCTGGTGGGTGCGAACTCGCCGAGCTTGCAGCCTACCATATCTTCAGTAACATATACGGGCACGTGCTTTCTGCCGTCGTATACGGCGATAGTGTGTCCAACCATCTCGGGGAATATGGTGGTTGCTCTCGACCAGGTCTTAACAACTTTCTTTTCGCCCGCAGCGTTCATAGCAATAATTCTCGACATAAGTCTTTCTTCGGCGTAAGGGCCTTTTTTAACGCTTCTTGACATTTACCTATTCCTCCTTAATTAATTCTCTTTAAGATGTACTTGGAAGTACGATTCTTCTTCTTTCTGGTCTTGTAACCCAAAGCAGGCTTGCCCCAAGGGGTCATAGGACCTGCATGTCCGACAGGGCTCTTACCTTCACCACCGCCGTGAGGGTGGTCGTTAGGGTTCATTACGGAACCTCTTACGGTAGGTCTTACGCCGAGATATCTCGTCTTACCGGCCTTGCCAAGGTGAACGATTTCGTGTTCAAGGTTACCAACCTGACCAACGGTAGCACGGCACTTGATTGATACCAATCTCATTTCGCCTGAGGGCATCTTCAAGGTTGCGTACTTGCCTTCTTTTGCCATAATCTGTGCGGAAATACCTGCTGCTCTTGCAATCTGAGCGCCTCTGCCGGGCTGAAGCTCGATTGCGTGAACGACGGTACCTACGGGAATATCTTCAAGTGCAAGCGCGTTGCCCACTTTGATATCTGCGGTGGGACCGGATACAACCTTGTCGCCAACCTTGAGACCAAGCGGTGCAAGAATGTAGGTCTTTACGCCGTCTGCATAAGCTAAGAGCGCGATGTTTGCGGAACGGTTGGGGTCGTACTGAATTGACTTAACCGTTGCAGGGATACCGTCCCTGTTTCTCTTGAAATCGATAACTCTGTACTTGATTCTGTTACCGCCACCGATGTGACGAACGGAAATCTTACCCTGATTGTTTCTACCGCCGGTCTTGCGCTTGTCGTGCAAAAGGCTCTTTTCAGGCTTATCTCCGCTTAACTCTTCGTAGGATAAAACCGTCATAAAACGACGGGAAGAGGTTGTCGGTTTATATCTCTTTAATGCCATTTTTCAATCCTCCTATCAGGACAACGAATCGAAGAATTCAATGCTCTTCGAATCTGCCTTGAGTTGAACTACGGCTTTCTTGTAATCAGGTGTATAGCCTTCGTTCCTACCCATTCTCTTAAGCTTACCCTTGCAGTTTACGGTGTTTACGCTTGCTACGCTTACGCCGAAAAGCTTTTCTACTGCGAGCTTAATCTGAGTTTTGTTTGCTGATTTAGCCACGATGAAAGTGTACTTCTTATCAGCTATTCCGTCATAACCCTTTTCAGTGAGAAGGGGTTTAATAATGATGTCTTGAGCTAACATTATTCTCCGTAAGCCTCCTCTATCATCTTAACTGCGTCCTTGGTAAGAACAACCTTTTCGTTTGCTACGATTTCGTATACGGAAAGCTGTTCAACGGGAAGGGTTGAAAGGTTTGCAATGTTTCTTGCTGCCAAAACTACCTTCTCGTCTGCCTTATCCATATATATAATAGCGGTCTTATTAAGGTTGAGCGCCTTCTGCATAGCAGCCATTTCCTTGGTCTTGCCTTCGTTTACGGAAAGGTTTTCCAAAACGACGATTTCGCCGTCGGCAAGCTTTCTGGAAAGTGCGGATACGAGTGCGGCACGCTTTGCCTTCTTGTTCATACCCTTTGAAAAGTCACGGCTCTTGGGTGCGAATACTACGCCGCCCTTAATCCACTGGGGCGCCCTGATGGAACCCTGACGTGCATTACCGGTACCCTTCTGTCTCCAAGGCTTTCTACCGCCGCCCCTAACTTCCGTACGGGTTAAGGTGGACTTGGTTCCCTGCCTGTCGTTTGCAAGCCTGGTTACGATTGCCTGGTGAACTAATTCTTCTCTGTATTCAGCGCCGAAAACCTTTTCGGAGAGTTCTAAAGAACCTGCTTCGGTGCCGTCCATATTGTAAACTTTAATGTTAGGCATACGTTCCCTCCTTATTTAACCGTATCGTTGATGGTAACGATGCTTCCGTCAGGACCGGGAACCGAACCCTTTACAAGGATGCAGTTTCTTTCAACGTCTACCCTGACGATTTCGAGGTTCTGCACGGTTACGTTTTCAACACCGTACTGACCTGCTAAGTGCTTGTTCTTAAATACTCTTGAAGGAGAGCTGTTTGCGCCCATAGAACCGGGTTCTCTGTGCACGGGGCCAACGCCGTGCGTTTCCTTTAAACGGTGCTGGTTCCATCTCTTGATGACACCGGTATAACCGTGACCCTTAGTAACGCCGTGAGCGTCTACTCTGTCGCCTGCCGCGAAGACGTCTGCCTTAACTTCCTTGCCTACTTCGTAAGCTGAAAGGTCGTCGAGCCTGAACTCCTTCAACACCTTGCAGGGCTTAACGCCTGCCTTCTTAAACTGACCGAGCTCGGGCTTGGTTAAAGCCTTTTCGGTAGTTTCGTCAAAACCGAGCTTTAAAGCGGAATATCCGTCTTTATCAACAGTTTTGATTTGTACTACGGGGCAGGGACCTGCCTGCAACACCGTAACGGGGATTACTTTCCCCTCCGCCGTAAACACCTGAGTCATACCCTCTTTACGGCAGATGATTGCTTTATTCATCGATAAAGTTCCTCCTGTTATATTTTCAGATAACTCGTACCGCGTTGCGCCGCCATGCGTCGTCGCCGTTCCGTTGGTTATCTATATTGACTTATTGAATTTT
>JBJEVB010000050.1:30296-36516 GCA_051884155.1 Candidatus Coproplasma sp.
TCACCTTATTTGGGGTTGTAGTTCGTTCAATTAGAGTTTAATTTTAATGTCGACACCAGCAGGCAACCTTACCGTGTCAAGTAACTTTGCGTTGGGGGTGTAGATGTCGATAATTCTCTTATAAGTTCTCTGTTCGAACTGTTCGCGGCTGTCCTTATACTTGTGGGGGCAACGTAAGATGGTAACTACTTCTCTTTCGGTGGGAAGGGGAATAGGTCCTGAAATCTTTGCGCCGCTCTTCTGCATAGTTTCAACAATGCGAGCTGCCGCAAGGTCTACGAGTTCGTGGTCGTAAGCTGCAAGCTTAATTCTAATTTTCTGTCCTGCCATAATGTTTCTCCTTTTATACTAACAAGTTTGATGTGTGCTTTACGTCAACTTAACCGTGTGTATCGCGACTTAGGCATTAAAAAACACCGTAAAACGGCGTTTAAATAGATAGCCGCGGTTAGTCGCAGGGGTCAAGCCCCTACAGTTGTCAGCATAAATTATCTTCCTCTGCGGGTTTAAACAGGGGTTTGAAGTAACTTTATGCCTCATCCCATACACACTTTTTTCAACGTGCCTGTCTATTATATAATTTTATAAAACCAAAGTCAACAGTTTGAAAGTACTTTTTTGCCTGAAAACGCCCCGTTTTTCGGTAAAAAAGCTGTAAAACACCCCGTTTTGACTTAATTTTACAGCAGAATTGAAAATGATTAACGCGCAGTGTTCAAACACCACAATATATTGACGATTTTCGGACGGATAATACTATAAAACGCAAAATTGACTAATCCGTTGAGTATGCAAATATTAGGTATTAAATTTTCTTATAGTTTATTAAAAATGTGAAATATCACACGGTTTGTAAATTTTCAACATCAATTTTTGTGATTAATTTACATTTTAGTTATTTTAGACAATTTGGCGCTTGACCGATGGGGTTGCCGCGCTTCGCTCGCAATGACGCGGATGAGTGAGTGACGTGGTCGCACCGCCGCTTGACTGGAATTGTGTTGGTCAAGTATGAGAGTAATTAAGATACTTCGCTGTAGTCGCACTACCGTCATTGCGAGACGTGACCGAAGGGAACGACGTGGCAATCTCATAGACTTAAGGGCGGACTCTCGGCTTCGCCCCTTTGGGGAGAAGCTGTCACGTTTACGTGACTGATGCGGGGTATTTTTTTGACCGTATTAACAGAAATATCAAAATTATTAGAATATTCAAACTCTATCGGCTCGCACTTGGGGTGCGACCCACTTTCCCTATTCTTTAGGGAAAGCGAGATTAAGGAATTAATTTTTTTAAATAATACTTTCTATAATTTAACCTTCCCTGAAGAACAGGGAAGGTGGCATACACGCAGTGTATGACGGAAGAGTTTGATATCACGGCAGTTAAGATTTTTAGAAAAATCAAACTCTTCAGTCCCTACGGGACAGCTTCCCTATTCTTTAGGGAAGCCAAGTGGTTACGCGTTTACCCAAGCCCTATTCTTTAGGGAAAGCGAGAGTAAGGATTTGATTATTTTGAAAAGGTGCGCACTTAATAGTCTGGGATTGCCGCGCTTCGCTCGCAATGACGTGGTGGGCGGTTGGGGTGGGCGCACCACCGCTTGACGGGAATTGCGTTGGTCAAGTATACGGCAATTAAGAAACGCCGCTGTGGTCGCACCACCGCAATGACGCGGTTTAAGTTGTAGTATAAAATATCGGCGAGCGCATATGCGCCCGCCGACAATAGTTTACTATTTACCCGTTATGGGTTTGTGTTATGCTACGGGAGAAAGCACGATATAGCATATCCAAGCCTCGCCAACTCTGCCGATAGAGTGATTACCTGCCTCTACCGTGTACTCGATTATACCGTTGGTTGCCGTAAGAGTTCCGCTATCATCTATAGAAAGCGTCTGTGCTTTACCGCTGTGCAGCATTATAGTCACTTTCATTTTTGCAGTTGTACTGAAAGAAATAGCATTACCAGACTGATACTTCATAGGCGAATAGTAAGTTACGCCGTTGTATGTAAAGGTCTCTGACGTGCTCTTATAACCTATGGTTCCAGTAATGGTAAATCCTGCAGCTTCGGGGGTCATTGTAGGGTCAATAGTATTATCTGCAGGCTTACCAAAGATTGCAACTTTAGCCTGAGAAGCATATTCATCGTACTTGGCTTTTACTGCAATGTACGTTGCGTTAGCAGCGATTTCCGTCTGCTTTTCTGCACTTAATTTATCGTACAAAGCAACTATATCCGCACACTCTGCATTTGAGAGTGATTCAACACTTGTCACTGCTTCAAGCTTTGCGGTAATATCCGTATACGCCTGCTCCTGCTCTTCTGCAAGTGCAATTTCAGCAAGCTTTGCATTCAACGCCGTGATACCGTCGGTTACCTTTGAATAGTTTGTAACCTGAGTCTTCTGCGATTCATCAAGAGCATCGTATGCATTTTGAACGCTCTGGTACTCTTCAAGCAAGCTTGTAATCGCTTCTTCGGTGGTTGCCGTTGCAGGGTCTGCAAGGGCGGTAATCTGGTTGATTAAGCCCTGTACCTTGAAGCTTTCGTATGCAGCTTCTGCCACCGTCAGCGTTGAGTAGTTGGAAACGGTTGCTTCAGGCGCAACGCTTATAAGCTGACTGTAAGCCGACCTTGCCTTGCTTATTGCACTGCCGCTGTTTTCATCAACCGTACCGATAGCAGAGATTAAGCCTTCTACATACGCTTCGCCCAAATCTACATACTTAGTGTATGCCGCCGTTACTACATCATAATCAACGGTTACCTCAGTCTTTAATTCGTCGCTTAAGCGTGCATAAGCATTTTGAGCATTTGCGATTAATTGATAGCTTGCGGTATCATATGCGATTGCGTCAACGTCAATCAATGCCGCCTTGGTGTTGTAGTCAGCAATTAACTTAGCGTCTAACTCTGCCGAATTATATTCTACAAATTCAATTGAATTTATAGTGACGCTCTTAAATACACCATGAGTTAACGCTTTACTATCTCCGGGCTGGAAATTAGTAGGCTGAACTATATAAGTACCGGGCTCTAATACAACCGAACCGCTTGCTGTTAACAAACATTCGCCCGCCTGGTTTAATAAAACACCAGTATCGCTATAAGTATCTGACGAGTATGAAATGGTAACGGTTGCCGCGCTGTTTATAGTGAACGCATAGGCGGTCTTTTCAATCTTACCGGGCGTAAGCTTAGAAGGAACGGAAGCTTTTACAGGGGTTACACTGCTACAAGCAAGTGCTAACTCAGATAAATCAATTTCTTCTACTGCTTTAACGTTTCTCTTTGTTACACCGCCATACGCAGCAATTACCTTTCTTGCTTCGGTAACGCTTTCCTGAAGTTCATAATTGCCGTCAGGAATATACGACTGTGAAGCAGTAGTATCAAACTTGCTGTAATCGATACTTCCGTATTTACAACTGTTCGAAACAGTTTGAGTCTTTGATGTTACGACCGTTCCTGCCATCGACCCAATACAGCTCGAGAATGAATCGTTGTAAGACTTAAGTGCACCGCCCGCAACGTCTTGAGGGTTCTTGCACATATAGAACAAGTTATATTCCGAGAATATGTACGAACTAGCTCTTGGATTCATACAATAGTCCGTCTGTTCTTCGAATACGTTATTATACATATGTATATTAGCTTGTCTTGCAAGAGGACCCCTGGCTTTACATAATCTCCAATAATTGTGATGATAAGTCAAATTAAACTGAAGGTTAGAATCTGACGCACCAACAAGATTGGTCTTGTGGCAACCTTCGAAGTAGTTGTAAGAGCAGGTGAAGTACTGACCGCGCTTGAAGTCGCAGCTTCCGTCGCCTTCTTTCTTATCGCTCTCTGCAGCCACACTCATATTAGGCCCATAGAATTCATTATTATGAATCCAACATCTTTCTACACCTGCTGTGATTGTGCCACTTTCCTGTTGACCTTCCATACCGACCGCGTCTTCAGGAGTGTTTATGAAGGTAAGATTTCTTACTTCAAAGCTCTTACCCAGATTCGGACTTGAAGATTCGCACATAAAGTGGAAGCCCCAACCGTCGATAACCGCATCTTCACCGATACCCTCAAGCGTTACGTCTTTAGCCGACTTCATACGGGCCATATGCCCGTTATCGCCAGCCGTACCGCCGCAGCCGGTTGAATTGTAAACAGTTAAACCATTGATTAATGATACAGAAGAAGGGTCATATACAGCTGCTTCGTATAATCCTGTATCGGATACGCAGCCGATAAATCTTACAACCAAGGGAATATTATTCTGACCTAACAGCTTAAGAATACCCTGGTTGGAGTTAGCCGTACCGCCGTTTTCAGCCGTACCGCTACCCGTATCCTGTCCTACAGAGTTCAAAATATTACCGATACCGGTAACCGTAACGCCGCCGTAAGATAAGGTAACCGTGTTCTTATTATCGTCGGTTACATAGAGTACGATTGCGTTATCTTTAAGCGTACCGTCGTCCTTGTATGCGCCTACGCCTGAAGTGTAGTTGAAGTGCGCATAGCCCGAACGGTCGTACTTCTTTACAGAAAGCGTCTTAACCGCTTCGCCTTGGCTGCTTGCCTTAATCTTGAAGGTATAGTCAACGCCGCCCTTTAAGCCCACAACGTCTACCCTTGCAGTATCGCTGTCAACTTGGCGGATAAGCTCGCTGTCGACTGCAACGTATGCGCTGTCGTCAGCGGAAGCAAGCTTATAGGATACGGTTGCAGCTGACGCGTTCATTTCCTCCCATTCTAATGCGGCACTCTCTAAGTTGCCCTGAGAGTAGGTGATTTCGAATGCAGCTTCTTCCCACTTAGCATAGAGAGTTATATCTGCCGTGATAGGGGTTGAGAAGTCGAACGCAGTTCCGCTGAACGTAGAGCTTTCATACCAACCTTCAAGATAATAACCCTGTTTTGTAAGAGAAAGAGCGGTTGTCGTTTGACCCTTTCTTACCACCTTTTCATCCTCGTTGGTCGAGCCGTTCATAAAGGTTACGGTATAGGTTTGATAGGTTGCGGTAATATTACATTCTGCGGTAAGTGCAGAGTTACTGTTAGAAGTTGCGGTAATCTTAACGGTGCCTTCGCCGACAATCGTAACTAAACCGCTTGCACTTACCGTTGCAACGGCAGAATTTGAAGTCGTCCAAGTTACGGTCTTATCATCGGTTTCCGCAGGCAATATGGTTGCTTCAAGCTGAAGGGTCTCGTCAACCTTGAGGTCTTCGTTGGAATAGTTAAGCGTAATGTTCGTCGCATAAACTATCGTGGTTTTAACTTCGATTGAGCAGGTTGCCTTAACGCTTGCATCGTCCGTTGAAGTTGCGGTTATTGTTACGTTACCTGCCGCAACTGCCGTAACTACGCCGTTTGCATCTACCGTTGCAATTGCCGAGTCGGAAGACGACCAAGTTACCGTCTTGACCGTTGCGTTATCGGGTTTAACGGTTGCGCTTAAGTTAACCGTCTCGCCAACTGCTATAGTTGCTTCAGTTCTGTTGAGTTCGATAGAAGTAGGCGCAACGTTGGTAATCGTATACGTACAGGTAGCCGATTTGGTTGTGTCGCTTACTGCGGTTACGGTTATGGTTACCGTGCCAGCCTTCTTTGCGGTTACTACGCCGTTAACTACGCTTGCGATGGTTTCGTCGGAAGACGACCAAATAACGTTCGTGTTATCTGCGTTGGCAGGGGTAACCGTTGCCGTTAAGGTTTCGGTTTCGCCAACCTTGAGTGCGGAAGTCGTTTTATCTAATTCAACGCTTTCAACGTTAACGGGTTCGGGACTGCTAATCTTTACGGTGAGAGCAGTAAGATTACAGCCTGTATCTGCAACCGTACCTCTTGCAATATTAAGTACGATTACACCTTCGGTAGTTACGGTAATCGTGTAATTAATAGCCGTAGCCGTAGTACCTGATACTGACAACTGGTTACCATAACTATCTACCGCACCGGTTGTTCCCGTTCCCTGCGTAATCTTAAAGCTTGAATTTTTTGCAGTGTTGGAAGGAATTGCCGAGCCCGTTATTGTTATAATTTTACCGGCTTGCAATTTCATAGTCACGATGAGCGCATCGTTTTTACCTATTTTAAAATACCCAACTTGATAACCGCTATCTGTGTTACCTGCAGCTATTACAGTCGAGAAGATACTAGCGGTTGCGCCTTCATTTGCAATATCAAGCACGTAGTCGCCGTCTGCGGT
>JBJEVB010000051.1:0-8170 GCA_051884155.1 Candidatus Coproplasma sp.
AGTATATTGTATTTTTAAGCGTAAAAAAAATAACCACCGTAAAGTGGTTATTTCTTAGTTGTATTCAGTGATTACTTAACGTAGCTGTCAAGAAGCTGCATATTGTCGGAAACAAAACTCTGCAATTCTTCGGGGCTGAGCTTTTTATAGGACAACAATGCAAGCGAATAGATATATTTAGCAACGAACTTCTGCTTATCGTCGGGCAAATCTTTGATTGTAGAAACGATGGGATTTGCCGTGTTTATCATAAGTGTAAGCGCCATCTTATCGTCGGTCATTCCGTAGAATTGACCCATTTCCGAATACCTTCTCATATACTCGTCAACGTTTATAACGGCAGGAATTTCGGAATTTTTAAGGGACTGACACTTAACGGTTATATGCTCGTCGTTAATTGCGTTTTTAAATATATCGCAAAGAACGCTGTCTTCCGCAGCATCTTCACCCTTCAAAGCGCCTGCAACGTCTGCGTCAATTCTCATAAACTTAACAGTACCAGGCACTTTATATTCGATAAAACTTATAAAATGGGGGTCGATAAAGGTATCACAGCAAATGGCGTTAAGTCCTGCGTCCTTAAACAATTTAATATACTGTGCCTGCTGTTTTTCGTCGGAAACGTAATATACGGTGGTAGGCTCTTTTGCCTTTTCTTCCTTCTTCTCGCCTTCTTCCTTACCTTCGCTTTCTTCAGGCTGGGGAAGAAAATCGTTTAAGGTCTTATACTCGCCGTAGATATCCTTCCAGACAATAATGTCTTTAACCTTATCGTAGAAATCGTTTTCCTTTATGCAGCCGTATTTAATAAAGTTAGCAAGGTCGCCCCAGCACTCTTCAAACTTCTTCCTGTCGTTTTTAAACAACTGGTTGAGTTTGTCTGATACCTTTTTAACGATATACTTAGTAATCCTTTGAACCTGCCTATCGTTCTGCAAGAAGCTCCTTGAAACGTTCAAGGGAATATCAGGGCAGTCGATTACGCCGTTTAAAAGCATTAAGAACTCGGGAATAACTTCCTTTATGTTGTCCGCAATGAACACCTGGTTGCAGTAGAGCTTTACCTTTCCACGCTCTAACTCGACCTTATTTTTAACCTTAGGGAAGTACAATATGCCCTTTAATTTGAAGGGATAATCCATATCGAGATGTACCCAGAAAATAGGGGGCTCGTAGTCCATAAAGGTTTCGGTATAGAAGTTTTTGTACTCTTCTTCCGTGCAATCCTTTTCGCCCTTTAAGTACAAAGGCGAAACGTTGTTTAAAGGCGTATCCTTACCGTCGCCCTTATAATCAAAATAGATATTATAAGGCATAAACGAGCAGTACTTCTTAACGAGCGACTTAATCTTTTCTTCGCTTAAGAACTCTTTTTCTTCGTCGCTTATGTGCATTATTATCTTAGTGCCGCGCGTTGCCTTGTCGCACTCGTCAATCGTATAGGTCGAATTACCGTCGGACGACCATTTAACTGCAGGCTCACCGTCCTTATAGGACTTTGTTTCTATATCGACGAGATTTGAAACCATATACGACGAATAGAAGCCTAAGCCGAAGTGACCGATTATTCCGTCGCCGCCAGCCTTTTCGTACTTTGCAAGGAAGTCGTTCGCACCTGAGAATGCAATTTGAGTAATGTACTTTTCAACTTCTTCTGCGGTCATACCTATACCGTTGTCTTCGACGGTCAAGGTCTTTGCGTCTTTATCAATCGAAATTTTTACGTTGTACTCTTCGCCATCAACTTCGGTTGCTTCACCCATAGTCACAAGCTTTTTAAACTTGGTTATTGCGTCTACGCCGTTTGCAACTATTTCCCTTAAAAAAATGTCTTTATCGGAATAAAGCCACTTCTTTATGATAGGCATCATATTTTCGCTTGAAATTTGAATATTTCCCTGTTTCAATTTAAATTTACCTCCACTTACTAACGTTTTTTATATAAACGAAAAAAACGTGATTAAAACACAATCAGCGCTAAACTGACAATATTTCACATAAAAATTTAACAAGGCAAGTAATACCGACAGACAAATTTCCGTCAACACTTGTATTTTTTTATGCAGTGTGCTATACTAATACTGCTACACAGTTTAATATCTTTTCAACACGGCCATACGTTTGGTAAAAACGTAGGCTTGCTTGTCATATCCGTGTTGATGTGAACTGTGTAGCAACAGAGCAAAACTGCGTTTTTCGGTGCGTAGTTTTGACTACGCACTTTTTAGTATTGGAGAAGAGGTATTAAATGAAAAAGGTATTTGCAATAATGTGTGTTACTTGTACAATGCTGTTCTCTTTTGGAATGACGGCTTGTAACAGCGAAAAGAAATACTTTCTTTCCGTAAACGGTGTAGAGCTGTTATATGAAGATTTGAACGATTCCTATTCCGCCGGTGAAGAAGTCACGGTCAAGGTAAAAATTAAACCATATGAAGGCGTAAAGGCTACTCTTGGTATTGAGCAGTTGGTTAAGTCAAAGAGTACGCAAGACGATTATTGGCAGTTTAATTTTGAAATGCCCTCTCACGACGCAACGCTGGATATTAAGTCATTCAAAGGTTTTGACGAGCGAAAATTATACGGTTTTTATCTCACTTTCAACGATAAAAACGGCGAGCCGATAGAAGAGTTTAATAAACCCATTGATAGTGAAGAAGCGATTGCCGACTACGCCGTTATTAATTACGAATATAATCATCAAGTCTATACTAGCAATACGGGCGCAAACGTGTTTGCCGACTGTAAAAAGTTCATCAGTAACGTGAGCTACGAACTTGAAGACACTTTGTATTATACATACGAACTTATAGACGCAGTAGCCTGTGTTGATTGGGTATATTATGAAGAAAATACACAGCAAATTTATTCTGACGGCGATGCAGGTCTTAAGCTTAATGACAACGGAGCATCTATGTCGCTGGTCAACAATCAAAATTTGTCCGATAATCGCTATACAAGCCAGATGAAGGAATACGAAGAAAAGTTTGATTCTTCGGTTAAAATCAATTTTGTGTACCTTGATTATCTGACGGGCGTTAAGGTGTTGGAATATAATGCAAACAACGAGCTTATTCAATCGACGGATATCGCAAAGACTAACAGCGAGCTGTCGCATATCGTGAATAGCAATTGCGAATACGTTGTTATTGAAGAACAATACACCGTTAAAAGCGGTGAGTGTAACGGTGAAACGTACGTTGAACGCACTTTGATTAACAAAAATAATGGTGAATTTAACGATGGAAAAGTATTAAAATTCCCTCGTGGCAACGGACTGATTTCACCTGTTTATCTGTCTGTAAAATGATAAATGGTATTATATTATAAAAGGAGATATATTATGAAAAGAAAATCTTTTAAGACTTTCGTCGTTTGCTTTATTTGCTGTTTATTACTTATGCCTGTGTTATTTATGGGTTGTGCAAATAACGAGGAAAAGAGCTATGAATTAACGGCTTACTTAGGTGCTGAAGCTCAAATTGTTTATCTGCAACCTAAAACTTGCAACAATGATGAATTAGTTGCAGAGATTTACGGTACGGTTACTGACGAAGATACCGTTCTCAATATTGAAAAAAAGGACTACACGTTCAGTCAGCTTGCAGGCAGGGTCTGGACTGCGAGAGTGTCCGTTACCGAAACCAACGATGGCGACGTAATTATCTACGCCAGAAGGCAGAAGATAGGAAAAACGGTGGGTATTGAATACAGAAAGGATATTTACGGCAATGTATTAACGTGTGAAATATGCGAGGGCTATGGAGAAGTTGATTGGTTTCAATGTTTTTCTTATGATTATTTAACAATTGACAATTGAAATGCTGTAAGTTAAAAGGCTCCCGAATAACTATCCAGGAGCCTTTTCTGCGAATTATTGAAATGCGCCCCTTTACTTAAAGGGGCGCTTTATCAGCATTTTATAGATAAAATTACTTATTGTTCTTCTCTGCGTTAGCAAGAATGTCGCCAAGGCTCGTGCCTACGGATACGCTGCTATCACTCCAGCCGGAAAGCTCTTCGTCGTCTTTCTTTGCTGCGCGGGGAGCGCGCTTGCGACCTTCTTCGCCTTCAGCCTTTTCTTCTCTGGGCTTTCTTTCAGGTTCTGCAAGCAAAGCCTTGATGGAAAGGTTGAGCTTCTTAGCTTCTGCGTCGAAGTGGATAATCTTTGCGTCAACTTCGTCGCCAACGTTCAATACGGTTGCAGGGGTTTCGATTCTCTCGTGGCTAATCTGTGAAACGTGAACTAAACCGTCGATACCCTTTTCAACTTCTACGAATGCACCGAAAGGAACGATTCTTACGACCTTGCCGTGTATTACGTCGCCTTCGTGGTATTTATCAACTGCTAAATCCCAAGGCTGGGGCTGAAGCTGCTTGTAACCGATGGAAACCTTTTTACCTTCTCTGTCAATCTTCAAAATCTTGAACTGATACATTTTGCCGATTTCAAGAACGTCGGTAACAGCTTTGCAACCCGTCCAGCTAAGGTCGGAAATGTGAGCAAGGCAATCAAAACCGCCAACGGAAACGAATGCGCCGAATGCGGTAACTCTTTCAACCTTACCTTCAACGATATCGCCTTCAGAGATTGCATCGAAGAATTCGTTTTCTCTTGCTTCCTTAGCCGCTTCTCTTGCTTCCTTCTCTTCCTGAAGAATAACGCGCTGAGATGCGATAATTTCCTTCTTTCTGTCCTTCTTGATTTCAATCATACGAAGCCTTAAGTTCTTGCCAACGTACTTTGAAAGGTCCTGAACGTAACCCGTGCGGATTTCCTTTGCAGGAACGAATACGGAATAAGTACCAATTTTTGCGGTTAAGCCACCCTTGTTGAAACCGGTGCACTCTACCTGAAAATCTTTGCCGCTTTCGATTTCAGCAACTAATGCGTCCTCTTCAGCGCGCTGTTTAATCAATTTTTCGGAAAGCTTTAAAGAAGGCTTAAGTTCTACCACCATCAAATCGATTTGTTCACCGATTTTAGATGCATAAACTTCCTGACTATACGATTCGCAATCAAGCTCGTCCTTGGATAAAAGGATTTCCTTCTTTGAGAAGGGCAATAAAATCTGAAGACCTTCATCGGTAACTTCTGAAATCGTTGCGGTAACGATTTGCCCTCTAACGAACTTGGATTCGTTGTCAATCTTTGCAACCACGTCTGCCATTGCGTTGGTTACGTTTACTTCTGTGCTTTTTTCTTCCATCTTTAAGAGAACCTCCCGGGTTTGCTCGTCCGGGGTTGATGCCCCCGAGACAATACCTACTTTGTTAAAATTTTTATTTTTTATATCATCATAACAGAACGACTCGGCGTCTGCCAAACGAATAACTGTTTTACAGTTTTTAGCGCAAATGTCGTAAAGCTTGTTGGTGTTACTGCTTTTAAGACCGCCTATTACTATCATAGCGTCGCATTGAGAAGAAAGTTGTTCCGCTTCTTTTTGACGACCTATAGTAGTATAGCAAATTGTTTTAAAAACGGCAACTGATTTTTCACACAGTTTACTAATAATTTTTATAATTTTATCAAATTTAACTACAGAAAACGTAGTTTGAGCCACTAAACAGATATTTTTATCCGCCAAAAACGATAAATCTGCGTTTTCATCTTCTATAACAGCCGCATCATTTTCGCACCAGCCGAGCAAACCTATAACTTCCGGGTGGTCGCGTTTGCCGCAAATTACTACGAACTTGCCGTCTTTATGCGCAGACGAAACTATCTTTTGCGTATGACGGACAAATTCGCAAGTGCAATCAACGTACCTGATATTGCGTTTTTCACACTCTTCATATATAGCAGGCGGAACGCCGTGCGAACGGAAAATCACAGTCGAGCCGTCGGGCATATCTTCAAGCGACTGAACAACCTTGATTCCACGCTCTCCTATTCGGCGTGTAACGCTCTCGTTATGAATTATCTCGCCCAGCAGATAAACGCCGTCAGGCGGCATCGTCATAGCCGTCTCTACAGCCCTGCGAACGCCCTTACAAAATCCGCTGTTTTCAGCAATAATTACCTTCATTTTGACTTCTTTTTAATTAACTTAACATTATACTTTTCAATAAATGAAAGACGCATATTGTTCAATGCTTCTCTCATCTTTTTGTCACACTTTTCAAGCTCTTCCTTAGTTACTTTCTTACCGTAATACTGCCTAAATTCGATGGGGTCGCCTATGATAACGCAAGTTCTTTTAAACAGCCTTACAGGTGTAATTTTAATTATGGGCACGATGGGCGTACGCGTTTTTATAGACAGCGCCGCCGCACCGCCGTGAAAAGGCAAAAGTTCGCCGTACTCTTTATTTCTCGTACCTTCAGGGAAGATATTGATTACGCCGCCTTCCTTTAATACCTTTAACGACTGCTTAACCGTCGCCACGTCGCTTCCGTCTCTCTTTGCAGGAATACACTGACATTTTTTTACAAACCAGCCTAAAAAGCCGCCTTTATCCCAAAGTTCCTGCTTGGCAATAAAGTTTACGGGCTTATCGGTTATTCTCAAGGGAAAAGCTACGTCTAAGTAGCTGTAGTGGTTGCCGATAGCTATAAGACTTCCGTCGTTATATATCGTCGTATTGCCGTATAATTTATATGGAAACAACCACCTGAAAAAGTACTTTTCAACAAATCTTATAAGCTTGAACATACGTTCAAACGTTTTTTTACCGTCTTTCTCTTTCATCTTAAACTTTCTCTTGAATCGATTTAATAATCTCGGCTACAACTTCGTCGATATTCATATCGGAAGTATCTATAACGATTGCGTCTTCAGCCTGCTTCAAGGGTGCTATTGCACGGTTTTTATCTTGAAAATCTCTTTCGTTAATCTCACTTAAAACGCTTTCGTAGCTCTGCTCTGAACCCCTGTATTTCTCGTCGTCATACCTTCTTTTTGCCCTGACTTCAGCAGATGCAGTAAGGTAGAATTTAAAGCGGCAATCAGGTAAAACGTTTGTACCGATATCCCTTCCGTCAAGTATGCAGGAAGTCTTTTTGGCAATTTCTCGCTGAAGCGCAACCATCTTTTGGCGTACAAATCCGTAAGCGGACACATAAGACGCAATAAGAGACACCTGCGGCGTTCTTATCTGGTCGGACACGTCTTCGCCGTCAAGTAAAGTAACCTGCCTTCCGTCCCTATATTCAATCTTGATTTTAAGCTTTTCAACGACGTGCTTTACGCTATCCTTTTCCGCATAATCGGCATTCTGCCTTATGCACTGCAAGGCAATCGCCCTGTACATAGCACCGGTATCAAGATATAATATGCCCATCTTTTCAGCAATAAGCTTGCAAACAGTACTCTTACCGCTGCCTGCCGGTCCGTCTACTGCGATATTGACGACTTCGGTCAAATCCTTTCGTAAAACTTTTGCACCGTTTAAATAAACGTGATGAGCCTGTCTTTCGATTTCAGCAAGCACCATGACCCTGATGCAGAGCTTTAAAGCGCCATGTATGTCAGGTTCGGTAGAAGAATAAAGAGGGCAAGCCGAAAAACCTGCTTCCCTTGCCGCCTTTGCAGGGTAAAACGATTTAATATCGCCCGTACTTGAAAACATAATACATATTATATCTTCTTCTTCAATGCGGTTCACCGAAGCAATTTGCGTAAGCAAATCTTTAACGGCAACTTTCACCTCTTCGGGCGAATCGTTCGAAATTGTAGTAGCACCTCTGATTGCTCTCATAATTGTCTCCAAAAAAATTATTTAAATATAATGTTAAAAATCGACTTAAATCTATTCGTCAAATATGGAATTGCCTGCGGCGTAACCCGTTGAAAAAGCTACTTGCAAATTAAACCCACCCGTAAAAGCGTCAATATCGAGCACTTCGCCGCAAAAATAAAGCCCTTTAACAAGCTTGCTTTCCATAGTTTTGGGGTTAATTTGTTTAACGTCGACGCCGCCGGAAGTGACGATTGCTTCGTTAAAAGAACGTAGCGAAACCGGCTGCATTTCAAAATTTTTTAAAACGTTGATAATTGCGTTTCTCTCTGCACGGCTTATTGAATTTACCTTTTTCTCGCCGTCCAAATTAGACCTTTCGTCCAAATTAGACCTTTTTATAACTTCGTCTATAAGCGCAACGGGCAAAAGTGAACGCATAACTATTTTTATGCATTTATTAGGCGACAAAGAAAACTCCCTTAACA
>JBJEVB010000051.1:8270-33652 GCA_051884155.1 Candidatus Coproplasma sp.
GAACGCATAACTATTTTTATGCATTTATTAGGCGACAAAGAAAACTCCCTTAACAGTCTATCATTTAACTGTTCAACTGTCAACGCAGGCTTTAAATCAAGAGAAAATTTGACCAAACCCAAATCTAACCTGTTAATCAAGCTTGACACGGTCAAAACCACGGGTCCCGATATGCCGAAATGGGTGAACATAAATTCACCGAACTCAGAACAAAGCTTTTTATTGTTATAAAACACTGTAAGATTTACGTTTTTTAGCGAAAGTCCTTGCAACGCCGCAAAGAAATTACCTTTAAGATTAATTCCGCAAAGGGCAGGTTTAGGCTCTACTACGATGTGTCCCGTCTCTTTAGCAAAAATATATCCGTCGCCCGTAGAACCCGTGCTTGGATAACTTACGCCGCCCGTACAGACTATAACTTTATCAGTTTTAAAATTATGTTTTTTACCGTCTATATCGATAATTATGTCTGACACAGTACTTTCTAAAACGCTAATTTTTTCAACTTTAGCATTAAAAACGAACTTTACGCCCACTTTTTGGCAAAGTTTTTCTAAACACTTAGTTACGTCGCTCGCCTTATCGGAAACAGGGAAAACCCTGTTTCCTCTTTCCACTTTAAGCCTTAATCCGCCTTCTTCTAAAAGCGCCATTAAATCTTCAGGCGAAAAGCTGTTTATTGCACCTGTTAGGAATTTGGAATTATTTACGACGTTTTTTAAAAATTCGTAGGGCGCAACGCAGTTTGTTACGTTACAGCGTCCTTTGCCCGTTATATATATCTTTTTGCCGCATTTTTCATTACGTTCAAAAACGGTGACCTTATTATTATTTCTTGCCGCAGCATATGCGGCAATAAGCCCTGCGGCACCTGCGCCGATGATTGATACTTCCATAAGATAGGTTAAAGCGGCGTAAATGAATTACGCCGCAAAAATTTTAAACGGGATATACTTTGTTGGGGTTTTTAGCCATATCGGAATCAACGCCCATCTTCTGCGCCTTACGCCATTTAAAGAAGTTTTCTGAAACTTCGGGGAATAACGCGTAGGAAAGTACGTCTTCTTCCTTTTCATAGAAACCTTTTTCCTTAACGGTTTTGGTTAAGGTATCCATCTCGTTGCTGATTAAATCAGCTGGACGGCAGGTTACAACCTGTTCACCGTTTGCGGTACACTGTTTCAAGATATCGGCATTGACTTCACCGGGAACCTGACCGTATTTACCCAACATCAAATCCTTATACTGTGCGGTAATGGTCTTATATTTGCCCAAAAGCACGTTCCATACAGCCTGAGTTCCTACTATCTGGCTTGAAGGCGTTACCAACGGGGGATAACCGCAATCTTTTCTTACTTCAGGAACTTCGGCAAGACATTCCATAAGTTTATCTTCCTTGCCTGCCTGCTTAAGCTGATTCATAAGATTGGACATCATACCGCCCGGTACCTGATACAACAAGGTGTTGATATCGATTCTTCTAACCTTAGGATTAAGGAAACCGTCTTTTTCAAGCCTTTCAGCAACGCCGTTAAAGTGTTTTACAATGGGTAAAAGCTTTTCAATTTCAATACCAGTATCGTACTGAGTACCCTTCAAAGTTGCAACTAAAGGTTCGGTGGCAGGGTTTGAAGTGCCGTTGCCAAGCGGCGAAAGCGCACAGTCGACGATATCTGCACCGCCCTGTATAGCCATAAGGTTTATCATATCACCCGTACCCGTAGTATTATGGGTATGAACGTGAATCTTCGTTTCAGGTCTTAACTCAGCCCTGATTTCCTTTACAAGGTCGTATACGGTGAAAGGCAATAAAAGGTTTGCCATATCCTTAATACAGATATTGTCAGCACCCATATCTTCAAGCTGCTTAGCAAGGTCAACGAAGTACTTGGTCGTATGAACGGGGCTTGTGGTGTAAGACATCGTAGCTTCGCAAACGCACTTACCGCCCGCACCGTACTTTTTAATAGCTTTCATAGACGCTTCAAGGTTTCTGGGGTCGTTTAAGGCGTCGAATACTCTTATAACGCCAACGCCGTTTTCAATTGACTTTTCTACGAAGCTTTCAACCACGTCGTCCGCATAGTGCCTGTAGCCGAGCAGGTTTTGACCGCGAAGCAACATTTGAATGGGCGTCTTTTTGAGATATTTCTTTAAATTTCTAAGTCTGTCCCAAGGGTCTTCGTTCAAAAATCTTAAGCAAGAGTCAAACGTAGCCCCACCCCATGCTTCAAGCGAATAATAACCGATTTCATCCAAAAGGGGTAAAACGGGTTCCATTTCTTCAAACTTCATACGGGTTGCCGCCTGAGACTGGTGAGCATCCCTTAAAATGGTATCGGTAATATAAATTTTTCTCTTTTCCATAATATTAATACTCCATTAAGCAATAACAGAAGCTATAGCCGACGCTACCGCTGTACCGTCTACGTATCCGCCGAAGCAAGCAAGCAAAATACCTGCCGCAATTGCGGAACCGAGCACGCCTGCAACGTTAGGTCCCATTGCGTGCATAAGCAAGTGATTTTGGGGGTCGTACTCCCTGCCTACGTCTTCCGATATTCGCGCCGCCATAGGTACGGCAGAAACGCCTGCCGAACCGATTAACGGGTTAATCTTACCCTTAGTAACCTTGCACATAATCTTTGCAACGAGCAAACCGCCAATCGTGCCGCAGATGAATGCGAACAATCCAAGCATAATTATATACAGCGTCTGTACCTGAAGGAACAACTCTCCCTTTGCCTTACAACCGACTGCAAGTCCTAAGAATATCGTAATGGTATTCATAAGTCCGTTCTGCGCTTGAGATGAAAGCCTGTCTACTACGCCAGATTCCTTGAACAAGTTGCCGAGCATAAGCATACCCAAAAGGGGAACTGCCGAAGGAAGAATTATGCCTACGACCAAAGTAACGATTATAGGGAATAAAACCTTTTCAATCTTGCTTACCTGACGGAGCTGTTTCATTCTAATAGTACGCTCTTTCTTGGTGGTAAGCAATCTCATTATAGGCTTTTGAATTATAGGTATCAAAGCCATATACGAGTAAGCCGCTATAGCAATCATAGGCAGCAAATCGTCTGCCAATTTCTTGGTGACGTAAATTGCCGTAGGTCCGTCTGCACCGCCGATAATTGCGATAGACGCCGCTTCTGCAACGGAGAATCCAAGGAAAATTGCAAGCAGGAATGCGATAAATACGCCAAGCTGTGCGCCTGCGCCGATAAGCATACTCTTGGGATTTGCAATTAACGGACCGAAGTCTGTCATACAGCCGATTCCAAGGAATATAAGCGGGGGATAAATTACCTTATCTACACCGAAGTACAAATACCACAAAAGACCCTTGTTGACTACGGCTTCATAGCTTTCGTCAAGTACTAAGGCATAATCGAATACTTCGTGGAATTTAGTAACGCCTTCCACTACGTCGCACTGAATAAAGCCCTGAATCGAATAGGTATTCATAAATTCAGCGTAGCCCATTTGCGCCGTAACGCCGTTAACCAAGTCGGCATAGCTTGCGTAATACGAGACGTTATTTCCCGATATAAACCCAGCCCGTACGAACACTTGCGTGCCGTTTGCCGCATAGACGGCTATATTTTCAACGCCGTTAAATACGCCAAGCTCAAGCGAAGTATCCACGGGGTGAGTTCCCCAAAGTTCAGCTTCTGCGCCGGGTAAGTTAATAAGAAACATACCGAACGCTATAGGCAGCAAAAGCATGGGCTCGAACTTCTTAACGATTGCAAGGTACATAAGTATGAAGGATATTAAAAGCATAACGTAGTTCTGCCATTCACCCTTCATAAAGCCCATATCGTTAAAGAGATTTACAAAGATTTGACCCATGTTGCTGCTGCTTTCAAGTAATGAAGTCAGCATCGTATCCTCCGATTAACCGATAACCGCAAGAACTGCGTTGGTCTCTACGTTTGCACCCTTATTAACCTGAATGGTAATCTTACCGTCGCAGGGCGCAGTAATATCGTTGTCCATCTTCATAGCTTCAAGCACGATGATGGGCTGGTCCTTTTTAACCGTGTCGCCGTTATTTACAAGGACGTTTTTGATAAGTCCGGGGAAAGGTGAAAGCACCTTTTCGCCGTTAGCAGGTGCCGCTGCAACGGGTGCAGCAACGGGTGCGCTGCTCTTTGCTACGGGTGCGATAATTTGAACTTCACCTACGCTTTCGCCTACTTCTTCTACGCCTACTGAATAGCTTTTACCGTCAATGGTAACAACAAAATTTCTCATAATGACTCCTTAAATTCTCTTTATTCTCTTTACCGTAAATTCACATTTTTCCTGCTTTTCTTCGTAATAAGCCATAATCGCCGCGATAATCGCCGCTTTTACTTCGTCAGGAATATCACCGTCGCTTTCGGCGGTAGCTGCCGTGATGGGTTCCGTCTTCTTTTCTACAGTCTTCTTTGTCTTTTTACCCTTACTCAAAAATTCAAGATTGTTGGTTTTCTTCATTATCAAACCAACGAGCCAAATCGTAAAAATTATGATAAGAATTCCAAGAAAAACGACTAAGAAACCGATTAATGCGTATAAAAACGGTTCACCCCAATTATCAAAGTAGAAGTTTTCAGGCGATTTATTCTGCCCTGCCCAACTACTTCCGTCGCCTTGTACTATTGCTAATAAATTGTTCAGCATGGTTTGCCTCACTCAACGAGCATCTGCAAAGATGCAATAAGATATTGTCTTACGAAAGCAGGCTCGATAATGTTATCTACGTAGCCGCCCTTAGCCGCGTTGACGGGGTCGGAATTTTCGTCTGCGTATTTAGCAACGAGTTTATCCTTATTTTCGGATGCGCTTGCGTTAAATTCAATTTCTGCACCCTGAACGCTGTCGAAGAGTGCAATCTTAGAATTTGCAAATGCGTAGGTATAGTCGTAACCCATATTTTTAGCGGCAAAGAGCGTATAGCCAAGACCAACTGCATTGCCGTATACTACGGAGATTTTTGCACTGTTTATCGTGTCGATAAGTCTGACGTATTCAGCAATCTCCAACATCATAGAACTGTTTGCAACGTCAGGCGATTCCTTTACACCGAGTGTATTAACAAAGGTTATAAAAGGCAGGTTGTACTGCGTAGCAATGGTTGCAAACGCATTAATTTTGCGCATCTTACCGGGGCAGAGCTTAACGCCTTCTTCACCGCCTTCAAATATAACGGCAGCAACGGAGATACCGCCTATACGCGCCAAACAGCATTTAACGTCGTGAGCTGTACCTGCCATAAGTTCAATTACCGAACCTTTATCGAATACCTGCATTAACGCCCTTGCATCTGCGCATTTATTCAACTTTGAAAGCGTTAAATTGAGTTCATCGCAATCGCAGATTTTAACCTGTACCAATTCATTTACGGCAACAACCTTTTCCCTAACGTCTGCAAGGCTCTTCACCTTAAAGGTCGCAACGCACGTTTTGTTTAACGCTTCGTATGCGCCAACCTTTTCTTTGGTGAGTTGAGCGTTACCCGCAGCAGAGATAACCATAGGGCTGTTGAGAGCAAGTACTGATTTACCTTCTACAAAGAAGTTGAAATCGCAAATACCTGCCAAAAGCGCTACCTGACCGAACACGTCGCCGTTTACGACAAGGTACTGCGTTACGCTGTCCCTAAGGCGAGAAGCTTTCAGTACAAGTTCAGCAAGTCCTTCCAAAACGTTTACGCCTTCGCCTACTCTTACGCCGTTTGACGAAAGCAGATAGATAACGGGCGTGCCGTTCTTTTCAGCTTGGTCAAGGCACTTGACAATTTTCTGACAGTTTGCTTTACTAACGCCGCCGTTTAATACCGCTGCATTCTGCGCAACGATATAATAGGGTAAATCGTCGATTGTGGCAAAACCACAAACTACGCCTTCACCTTCGGCTGTGCCGTCGTAAAACTCGCTTTCGGAAAAAGAAAAAGCAGACGTCTCAACAAAGCTGTCTTTATCAACCAAAGCCGCGATATCTTCTCTTATTGCTTTGCCTGCCGATAGCAGCTTGCTACGCCTGTCCTGCAACAATTTAATCTTATCCACAGAAATTCTCCTAAACAAAATTTTGACGAATACATTTTACCAAAATATGCAAAATAACGCAACTAAATATGGGATAATTAGCCATAAAAACTTTACTTCTTTACTCTAAATTTTAATTATATTTTTCATCTTTTGTCTCGTTTCTTTTTAGCCTTAAATTTACTCTTTATAAACTTATCTATTTCGTCCGAATACTTACACACGTACCAGAAAGCGAGACCGACCAAAACGGCTAAAATCAACCATATCATTATCCCCCACCAAGTCGTAAAAGGTATTAACTGTAGCGAAAATGAAGTAACAGATACCGAAATCAACCTTGTTACAGTTATCATAATAAGGTAGTAGCCCCAGGTCATTGACGAAAGCCCTGCAATAAAGCACAATACGTCGTCGGGGAACAGGGGCAAAAGAAACATAATTGAGAGCAATAAATAGTCCTTACCCTTTAATTTTTTAAGCCATTTATCCAAATCGTCTTTCCCCACGACCCAACACACGGCTTTATAGCCGACCCACCTACCCAAAGCGAACGCAACTATAGAGCCAGCCATTATACCTATAAAACTGAAAATCGAACACCTTAACGGTCCGAATAGCGCTACGCCTACGCCGACCGAAACCGAACCCGGCACGGGCAGAATTACAACCTGCAAAAATTGAAAGGCGATAAAGATGATAACCGCCGCCGCACCAAAGCTTGAGATGTACTCTCTTAGTTTTTCAACGCTCGTAAGTTTGCTTAAAACACCCGTCGCACTCAGCGCATAAAAGACGACGGCAACTAAATCAAGGCAAATCAACGCACACAAAATAAATCGGTATATGACCTGCTTATTCAACGCAAAAAATACAAGGTATAAAACGAGCAAAGAAAACACAATACCGACAATCGACCAAAATAAATAATCGTGATACCTGTCTATAAACGCTAAACTACGCTCTTTTAATCCGTATGCAAAAAATACGAATGCAAGTAACGCAAAAAAAACAGCAGACAAAACGTTGACGGCAATTGATATAGCCTTCTTAGAGTTTAGTCTGCCTAATTTTAAATTCCCGTTTTTACCCATCAATATAATATTATGGTGTTAAAAACGTCTATTATGCCTTTTTAAAGTTTTTAACCGCGTCGGTGGCAAGCTTGTCGCAAACGTTGTTGTATTCGTTATCAGCGTGACCTTTAACCTTTACAAATTCGACCTTATGAGTTCTCGTAAGCGACAAAAGTCTCTTCCATAAATCGTCGTTCAATACAGGTTTTTTATCGGCTTTTTTCCAACCTGACTTCTCCCACTCATACACCCAACCATTTAAAAAGCCATTGACCGTATACGCCGAATCGCTGTAAAGGGTAACTTCGCACGGTTCTTTCAAACACTCAAGCGCATTAATGACCGCAAGCAATTCCATTCGGTTGTTGGTTGTATTATCTTCCGCACCTGAAATACGCCTTTCGGCACCGTTATACATTAATACGGCGCCCCAACCACCAACGCCCGGATTGCCCGAGCAAGCACCGTCGGTATAAATCGTAACCTTCTTCATTAGTTTTGCGAAAGTTCCTTAGAGCGTTTTACGCAAGCCGCAACGGCATCGGAAATTATACCGCGGAAGTTGTTTTCTTCAAAAACTTTAACGGCTTCTATGGTTGTACCACCCTTACTGCATACGTTCATTATGAGTTCGGAAAGGGGTTTTTCTGTCTCCATCAAAAGCTGGCAGCTGCCAAAAACCGTCTGTAAAGCCAAAAGCTTTGCTTCGTCTTTAGTAAGACCTTGCTTGACGCCGGCATCTATAAGGCTGTCAATAAAAATAAATGCGTATGCAGGACCGCTGCCGCTAATACCCGTAACGGCGTCTAACTTATCTTCGGAAATGCTTAAAACACTTCCTAAACAGTTGAAGAGATGATAAATAAATTCGATATCATCGGTATTTTTATTGAAATCGGACATATCCACACCCATCATACCGAAACCAACCGAACAGGGTAAATTGGGCATACAACGCGCAACTTTGATTAAACCTACGCCAAGTGCGTTTTTAATTGTTGCCTTTTTAACGCCGGCCATAATGCTAATTACCTTTTCAGGGTTAACACCTTCGATTTCCTTAGCAACGTCTGCAAAATTCTGCGGTTTGACCGCAAAGAGAATATACTCGCTGTTTTCAGCAAGGTAACGGTTGTCGTCCGTAACGTTAATTCCGTATTCGTCTGCGGCGGCGTTAAGCTTGTCGTGACTCGTATCGCTTACAATAATCTTACGGTTTCTTATATATTCGGATTCGCAGATACACTTAATTATGGCGTTTGACATAAACCCACAGCCGATAATACCGAGTTTAAATTGTTTTTTCATTAATACATCTCCTAAAATTAGTTGACTAAATTTTTGCTTTAATATATAATGTTCACATTGAGTTAGGGGAGTAGCTCAACGGTAGAGTCGCGGTCTCCAAAACCGTCGGTTGCGTGTTCGAATCGCGTCTCCCCTGCCATTAGCCTGAACTATTTAGTTCGGGCTTTTTTTGTGGGAGAGAAGATTCGAACACAAAAATTAGGGCTCCCATAAAAGATTCTTTGAAGATTTTATGGGAAAAGGAGAAACCGACCGAAACCTTTTGATTTTTGCGTTAGAAAAAATCAAATTTAATCGGGCGAGTTTCGACGCAATCGCGTCTCCCCTGCCAAAAAACTGTGTAAGGCAAACTGCCTTATGCAGTTTTTTATATTTTTAAATTTAACGCCTTGAAGTTTTATGGTAAAACCCTGCACGCAAAGCCTTGCGCACAGGGTTTATTATTTTTAAAATTAAACCTTAACTTCGCCCTTAAGACCTAAATCGCCGCTGTTTTCGTCCAAAATAGGCTGAATTTCATTAGCGATAAATTCAACGGTCTGTGAAGGCGCCCTGCCGATAAACTTTTTAGCGTCGAGAATTTCGTCAAGCTTATCGTGAACGGGCGCAAACATGTCGTCCGCCTTAATAAGCTCTATAAGGTTATTATCCTTACCCTCCACCTTAACGTTTTTACCAGCCTGCATAGAGAGCACTCTTATTCTCTCGTGCAATTCCTGCCTGTTGCCGCCTGCCTTTACGCATTCCATCATAATATTTTCCGTTGCCATAAAAGGTAACTCTGCCGCAATGTGCTTAGCGATAACCTTTTCGTAAACAACGAGATTTTCGCTGACGTTCATATAGATATTCAATATTCCGTCAAGCGCAAGGAAAGCCTGAGCAAGCACTATTCTGCGGTTTGCAGAATCGTCAAGCGTTCTTTCAAACCACTGAGTAGACGCCGTAATTGCCGTATTCATAGGAAGCGATACGACGAATCTTGCCAAAGAACCCATTCTTTCGCAACGCATAGGATTACGCTTATACGCCATTGCAGAAGAGCCGATTTGCGACTTTTCGAAGGGTTCTTCAATCTCTTTCATATTCTGTAAAATACGGATATCGTTAGAGAATTTATAGGCGCTCTGTGCAATCTGAGATAGCACGCAAAGGACGTTGTAGTCGAACTTTCTTGAATAGGTTTGACCGGTTACACCGTAAACCTTATCGTAACCGAGCTTTGCAACAACCTTCTTTTCAAGCTGTTTAACCTTTTCTTCGTCGCCGTTGAAAAGCTCCATAAAGCTTGCCTGAGTACCCGTCGTACCCTTAACGCCGCGAAGCTTAAAGCTGTTTTCAAGATTTACAAGGTTGTTATAGTCCATCTCTAAATCCTGAAGCCAAAGAGTTGCTCTCTTACCGACGGTAGTGAGCTGTGCAGGCTGAAGATGGGTAAAGCCAAGCGTAGGAACGTCTTTATACTTAAGCGCAAAGTTCTTAAGCTTTTCCATTACGTTTACAAGCTTTTTCTTAATGATTGCCAAAGCGTCGTGCATAATCATAAGCTCGGAATTGCAGTCAACGAAACAGCTCGTTGCGCCCAAATGAATTATGGGCATAGCGCTCTTAGCCTGTGCGCCGTAAGCTTTTACGTGCGCCATTACGTCGTGACGTACTTCCCTTTCATACTGCTCGGCAAGCTCGAAATTGATATCGTCTTTATATTTTTTAAGCTCTTCCACCTGCTCGGGGGTGATATTAAGCCCCATTTCCATTTCGGATTCGGCAAGCGCAATCCAAAGCTTTCTCCAAAGCTTAAAACGCTTTTCGTCGGAAAATGCCTGTGCCATTTCCTTGCTTGCATATCTGGTAATTAAGGGGTTTTGATAAATTGAGTTGTCAACCATATATTTCTCCGTAAGTTTTTTATCACTATGTAGATATTATTTTTCTTCCGTATCAAGACTTTTCGTCCGTCTTATCTTCCGAAAGCTCTTCAGTAGTATTTTCTTCGACTTCTTTAATCTTCTTGCCTATGCTGAACGTCATAATAAGCAGGCAAATAAGCATAGATATCAACCCTAAGCCCAACATGATTGCGCCGGCAATTATGGCAAAAAGCGTAACTACGGTTACTACGGCGTTACCCGTAACCAAAGCACGTACGATGAAACCTGCGCCTAAAACTAAAGCACCTGCCGCCATGACGCCTGCAAAAATACAAACGAATACCTTTTTCTTATCCACTTACTTTACCTTCTCAGGCTGAGGATATTCAACGCCAAAAGTCTCAACCGAAATAGATTTAATAACCTGGTCGAATTTAGGTTTATCGTTGTAATTCGTAGCAACGCCGGCAATTTCGTCCACTACTTCTATGCCGCTTACAACCTTACCGAAAGCCGCATACTGTCCGTCAAGATAGGACGCATTATCGTGCATAATAAAGAACTGCGAACCTGCGCTGTTAGGGTTCATAGCCCTTGCCATAGAAATAACGCCCCTTGAGTGCTTAATATCGTTCTGTTTAAATCCGTTGAGAGCAAACTCGCCTTTAATGCAGTAGCCGGGACCGCCCGTACCTACGCCTGCAGGGTCACCGCCCTGAATCATAAAGCCCTTTATAACGCGGTGAAAGATAAGCCCGTTATAAAAACCGCTGTTTGCAAGAGAAATAAAATTATTTACGGTGTTGGGTGCCTTTTCAGGATACAGCTCAATCTTTATTTCCTTTCCGTTTTCCATTACCAAAGATGCAACGGGATTTGACATATTTTTTTCACTCCTTATATTTAAATAGGTAAATAATTCTTATTCTTCGACGTACTTCTCAAGCTTTACGCCTGCTTCTTTAAACAAGGTTAAAGAAAAGTCGTCGGGATAGCCTTCTTTATAAACTACTCTTTCAATACCCGAATTAATTATTATTTTTGCACAAATTACGCAGGGCTGATGGGTACAATAAAGCGTACAGCCTTCTACGCTGCAACCAACCCTTGCCGCCTGAATAATCGCGTTTTGTTCCGCGTGGACGGCGTAGCAGATTTCATGGCGCGTACCGCTTTCTATACCGAGCTTTTTTCTCAAGCACTCGCCCTTTTCCATACAGCTTTTAATACCCTGCGGTGCGCCGTTATAGCCCGTAGCAATAACACGTTTATTTTTAACGATTATTGCGCCGACGTGCCTGTTTTGCTGATAACAGCTCGACCAGTCGCCTATACTGACAGCCATATCCATAAATCGCTTATCCCATTTATCCATAGCCATTTCCACCGTTAAATACAGTTATTAGTTTTATTTTAACATAACTTTATCCAAAATGCAATTTTTTGCCATAAGCTGTTTTATTTTATTTTTACCCGTTTATAAAATATCTGTAATAAAAATGAACGGAGGATTTTAAAATGATTAAACCTTTATTCGATAAGGTTGTTGTTGAGCCCGTAAAGGCTGAAGAAAAGTCAAAGGGCGGTATTATTCTTACCGCCGCATCGCAGGAAAAACCTGCTACCTGCACCGTTGTTGCAGTCGGACCCGGCGGACTTGTTGACGGCAAGGAAGTAACTATGCAGGTTAAAGTCGGCGACAAGGTTCTTCTTTCCAAGTATAGCGGAACGGAAGTTAAGGTTGACGGCAAGGAATATACGATTATTCGCCAAGGCGATATTTTGGCAATCGTAGAATAATTTTTTTTGAATAATTAAGGAGTTATAAAATATTATGGCTAAACAGATTAAATACGGCGACGATGCCAGAAAAGCTTTATACAACGGCGTAAACGTTATTGCTGATACCGTTAAAATCACTATCGGACCCAAGGGCAGAAACGTAGTTCTCGATAAGAAATACGGCGCACCCCTTATCACTAACGACGGCGTTACAATCGCAAAAGAAATCGAACTTGAAGACCCGTTTGAAAATATGGGCGCTCAGCTCGTTAAGGAAGTTTCCACAAAGACTAACGACGTAGCGGGCGACGGCACTACTACCGCTATGGTACTTGCTCAGGCAATCATAAAAGAAGGGCTTAAAAATCTTGCTGCAGGCGCTAACCCTATGGTACTTAAAAAGGGTATCGCAACCGCAGTTGACTGCGTTGTAAACAAGGTTAAGTCAATCTCTAAGCCCATCGAAAGCAAGCTTGCAATTTCACAGGTCGCATCTATTTCCGCAGGCGACGAAAACGTCGGCGAGCTCATTGCAAACGCAATGGAAATCGTTGGTAAAGACGGCGTCATCACCGTTGAAGAAGGTAAGTCAATGACTACCGAACTCACCACCGTTGAAGGTATGCAGTTTGACAGGGGCTACTCTTCCGCTTATATGGTAACCAACACCGAAAAGATGGAAGCCGTTTTGGATAATCCCTACATTCTCATTACCGACAAAAAGATATCTTCTTTACAGGAAATTTTACCCATAATCGAACCCATCGCTCAGCAGGGCGCAAGGCTTTTGATTATCGCTGAAGACGTTGAAGGCGACGCTCTTGCCGCACTTATCGTAAACAAATTGAAGGGCGTTTTGAACTGCGTAGCAGTTAAGGCACCCGGCTTTGGCGACAGAAGAAAGGCTATGCTTGAAGATATCGCAATCTTAACGGGCGGCACCGTTATCTCTTCCGACCTTGGCTATGAATTTAAGGACGTAACCATTGATATGCTCGGCAGAGCTTCACAGGTTAAGGTAGACAAGGACAACACCACCATTATCGACGGCGCAGGCGCGGCTGAAGATATCAAGGCAAGAGTTGCTTCTATTAAGGCACAGATTGCCGAAACGACTTCCGACTACGATAAGGAAAAGCTTCAGGAAAGACTTGCAAAGCTTGCAGGCGGCGTAGCTGTAATCAACGTAGGTGCGGCTACCGAAGTTGAAATGAAGGAAAAGAAGCTTCGTATCGAAGACGCACTTTCTGCAACCAGAGCAGCTGTTGAAGAAGGCATTGTTCCTGGCGGCGGCGTAGCGCTTTTGGCAGCTTCTAAAGACCTTGAAAAGCTCGTTAAGACGCTTAGCGGCGACGAAAAGACGGGCGCAGAAATCATCTTAAAGGCAATCGAAGCACCTATCCGTCAAATTTCTGAAAACGCAGGCGTTGACGGTTCTGTCGTCGTTAACACGATTAAGAATTCAAAGAACCCCAACTACGGGTACGACGCTTTAAAGAACGTCTATACCGATATGGTTGAAAGCGGTATTATCGACCCCACTAAGGTCTCCCGTTCCGTACTCCAGAATGCGGCTTCTGTTGCGGCTACTTTATTGACGACAGAGAGCATCGTAACCGATATCCCTGCTCCCGCTGCACCTGCTGCTCCTGCAGGACCTGATATGGGCGGTATGTATTAATTAGCCGATAATTAAATAATAAAAGTTTTAAAATCACCTTGAGCATTTGCGCACAAGGTGATTTTTTGTAAATCAAAATAAAACTTATTGTATTAATTCGCAAGGTTATTTAACTTCACAAATCATCTGCATGTCAAACGGTTCTTTTTCGGCTATTTCTCTAATGGGATTATTAGTAAGCTCTGCCCCCATTGCCTTATAGAAAGCAATCGTCTCTTCCGACGAACAAGCAGAAATATAAAGAGCCTTAGCACCTGCCTTAATTGCCGTATCTCTACCGAGATTAAAAAGCGTTCTGCCTATACCTTTGCCGCGATACTCGTAAGATACGTGCATAAAATCTAATACCATATACTTATTTATAAGTTGTTTTTTAAGCCCTATAAAGCCGACGACGGTATCGCCGTCTAAGGCAACGTACGCAACGTATTCATTACTTTTAAGAGCAGACGCAACCGACCGTTTCTTTTCAAGATTCCAATCTTCAACGTAGGGCATATCAATAAGGACATATTCGTCGCCCATTCTGCGGTATACCCTTTTTACGTCTTGCCTTCTTGAGTAAGAATCCAACGATAATTCGTTAAAATTCTCTTTTGACAGTAATTCAATTTTTATCAATTATTATCCCTCATAATATAGCGGAAAAGAAAACCCACCGACTGAGTCGGTGGGTTTTAGATTAAAATTAATAGTTTTCCTTTCTAACTTCGAAGAAGCTCTTAGGATGAGCGCAGACGGGGCAAATTTCAGGCGCCTTAGTGCTGATAACAACGTGACCGCAGTTACGGCATTCCCACATAGTTACGCCTGCTTTTTCAAATACCTGCATGGTCTCCACGTTCTTAAGCAATGCGCGGTAACGCTCTTCATGCTGTTTTTCGATTGCACCTACTGCACGGAACTGCCAAGCAAGCCCCTTGAAGCCTTCTTCTTCAGCTTCCTTAGCCATTCTCTCGTACATATCAGTCCATTCGAAGTTTTCGCCTTCTGCGGCAGCGGCAAGGTTTTCAGCCGTATCGCCGAGCTGGTTCAGGTGTTTAAACCAAAGTTTTGCGTGTTCCTTTTCGTTTTCAGCAGTCTTTAAAAAGAGCTCGGCAATCTGCTCATAACCGGCTTTTTTAGCTACCGACGCAAAATATGTATATTTATTTCTCGCCTGGCTTTCGCCTGCAAACGCTTCCCACAAGTTTTTCTCAGTCTTAGTACCTGCGTAAGGATTTTTCTTTTCCATAAATTATTTCTCCTGCATAAATTTTCGGCGATGAACGCCACCGAAATTAATTTAACACCAAAACTTTAAAATGTCAATATTGAATTTTAAAATTTAACTAAATTTTATCAAGTATTCTTGACAATGCGTATTTGCCGTGCTCGTAGGTTAAACCGCCCTGAAAATAGGCAAGATACGGCTCTTTTACAGGTCCGTCCGCAGAAAGTTCAATTGAGGAGCCCGAAACGAAAGTGCCTGCCGCCATTATGATTTTATCATCGTAGCCGGGCATATCCCAAGGCTCGCAGGTGACGTAACTGTCCACAGGGGACGCAAACTGCACTTCCCTTATAAAGTTGACCATTTTGTTTTTGTCGCCAAACTCTATGCAGCGTGTTATATCGTGCGGAACCTTATCAATCGACGGATAGTTTTTATAGCCGAGCTCGGTCATCGCCATACCAATTAATAGCGAAACTTTAATCGCTTGACAAACGACGTGCGGCGCCATAAAAAGCCCCTGATAAAAATACCTGTAACCCTGTTCGTAAGAGCCGACTTCCAAACCTATTGACGGCGCGGTAAATCTCCTGCCGATAGCTTGGATATATTTATCCTTGCCGACTATATAACCGCCCGTAGGCGCGATACCGCCGCCGGCGTTCTTGATAAGCGAACCTACGCAAATATCGGCGCCAACGTCGGTCGGCTCAATCTTTTCAACAAATTCACCATAGCAATTATCAACGAAAATACAGCCGTTAAAGCCGTTTTTTCTTACAAAAGAGCAAACTTCACCTATTTCTTCACAGGAAAAGGCGTCGCGCAGCTCGTATCCGCGAGAACGCTGAATATAGATTAAATTTACAGGCTTTTCAAGACCTTGCTTGATTTTGTCAAAATCAAATTTACCGTTTTTATCAAGGTCGCAACACTCGAAATTTATGCCTAAATCCTTTAAAGAGCCGATACTATCACCGAAAATTACAGGGCGGATTGTATCATAAGGCATTCCCGAAACGCATAAAACGTTATCGCCGCGTTTGACCAACCCGAAAAGCGCAACGGATATAGAGTGCGTGCCCGATAGAAGGTGCGGCGAAACGATTCCGCTTTCCGTATTGAAAACTTCAGCGTAGAGTTTGCCCAACGTATCCCTGCCTTCGTCGCCGTAGCCGTAGCCTGACGTGCCTGCAAAATGACGAATCGCAATACTATTATTTGAAAAAGCTTGCATAACTTTTTTTTGGTTGTAATAGGAAATATCTTCCGCAAGCGCAAACTTATCTTTTAGTTTTTCTTCGCATTCTTTTATAAAAATTTCGTTATTAATCATTAATAAGCCCCATAACCTTTTCAGCCGTAGCCGTTTCAGGCTTTAGCCATATTATTCCGTTCAATTTTTTGAAAAACGTTATCTGTCTTTTAGCATAATGACGTGTATTAAGCTTTATTATATCACGCATAGTACTCTCATTATAGCCATTTTTTAATCCTTCAACCACTTCTTTATAGCCAATTGCCTGCAAACATTGACAATATTCATCTATTCCCGAAGCCAAAAGCGTTTTAACTTCTTCTACAAGCCCACTCTCAAACATTATATCAACTCTGCGGTCAATGCGCTTGTATAATTCATCTCTCGGATAATCTATCGCAATTGCAACGTAATCATACCTTGCCTTCTTCTCGTCTCTTTGCTCGGATTTTTTTCTGCCTGTAAGCTCGTAAATTTCAAGCGCGCGAATTACTCTTTTTACGTCGTTTACATGCAATACTTCCGCAGTCTTGCTATCCACCTGTTTTAAAAGCTCAAACAAGTATTCCTTGCCTTTTTCGTTTAAAATGTGTTCGTATTTACGCCTTATATTTTCGTCTGCCTGCGCGTTGCCGTAGCTTAAATCGTATAGAATAGAATTTATATAAAAGCCTGTGCCGCCGCACAAAACGGGCGTTTTGCCTTGACTTAAAAGTCTGTCGATTATAGGCAATGCAGCACTTTCGTAATCGGATACGGAAAAATTATCCTTTGCGTCCACAACGTTAATAAGATGGTGCACAACGCCGTCCATTTCCGCTATGGTTGGTTTGGCTGTGCCGATATTCAATCCCCTGTACACGAGCTGAGAATCGGCGGAAATCACTTCTGTATTAAGCTTTTTGGCGCAATCTACGGCAAGCGCACTCTTGCCGCTTGCCGTAGCACCGCAAATTATTAATAGTTTAGCCAAACTTACACCTTCCTTTTAAACATCTTTTCAAGTTCGGTTTTTGTAAGTTTTACGCAGATTGGTCTGCCGTGCGGACATTTTAGACCCATATTGCCCTTGAGCATTTCCATAAGCTTTTCCCTTTCAGTTTCAGTCAGCTTATCACCTGCTTTTATCGCGTGCTTGCATGCCGTCTGCGCCATTTTTTCCTTTATTAGGTCGGTAACGGTTATTTTTTTGTATTCCGAGATGTTGGAAAGCAAGTCGTCGATAAACCCCTTAGGGTCAAGATTATATAAATCTACGGGAATATCGGTAAGCTTGAACGAACTCGTGCCGAAAGGGTCAAGCGCAAAGCCTATGTTCCAGAGTGAATTGACGTTATCGTCGATAAACTTTCTCTCTTCGGGCGTAACCGTGAAAATATATGGAACGAGCATATTTTGAGTATTTACTTGTCTCTTTTGCACCTTTTCTAAGAGAGTATCGTACAAAATTCTCTCGTGCGCGGCGTGCTGGTCTATCAAATACACTTCGTCCCTAATTTCGTACATAAGGTAAGTGTTGAACAGCGTACCCCTGTATTTGAATTGTCTGAACTGCAGCTCTTCCTGTCTTGCTTCTCGCTTTTTCCTGTCTTCAATTACTTCAAGCGAAGGCTCTACAAGAACGAACTTGTCCGTACTTAAATCGTAATTTGTACTAAAATTAATAGCCTGCTGAACCTGCGGAGAGATAGTTTGTTTAACTTCCTGTTTGTTTTCTTCGTCAAAAACGGGCGGCTCGTAATCGGCGTAGGGCGCCATATCAAACCCGTCGAACGGCGAAGGCGCTTTTTTAACTTTTGGCTGCTGAGAAAATTTCTCTATATCCTTAACGTCGCTGAAATCGGTATCGTGAACGTTTTCGGTTGCTACATACTCAGCCGCACATACGGAAGGTTGCACTTGAGATTTTGTAAAGCTCGTCGCGTCGTCGGCAACGACGAAGTCCGCCGCCTTAACGCTTCCTTCCAAAATCGAAGAAATAATCTTATAAAGCGTGCCGTAAATTAAAGAGCCGTCTGCAAAACGGACGTCGGTTTTGCTGGGGTGAGCGTTTACGTCAACCAACTCGTCGTTAAGCCTTATAGACAAAACGTAGAACGGGAAGTTCTTTTTCATCATATAAGGCGCATAGGCGTTATTTATAGAGCTTGATATAACGTTATTATTTACATATCTTCCATTTAAAAAGGTCGTTTGATAGGTCTTATTAGATTTAAAGAACTGCTGATTGCTTATATATCCGCTTACTTTTATATCGTTTCTCTCGGCGTCTATTTTAAAACAGTTCGGCAAGATATTAGCCCCGTAAATCTGAGTAATGGCTTCATCCAAGCCGCCGCCGTAAGATTGTAATTTAAGCTCGCCGTCAACGTAATATTTGAACGCGATATAGGGAAAACCGAGAATGTAGCGGATAACGTAAGTCGTAATGTCGGCTTCTTCTTTCTTATCCGTCTTTAAAAATTTAAACCTTACGGGAGTATTGAAAAAGAGATTATTTACAATTATCGTAGTACCTTTATTGCAAGAGAAGGGAACAACTTTACCTATAAAATCGCCGTCGCACTCAACTTTGTTGCCCTGCTCGCCTTCAACAGCGCTCTCAAGCTCTACCAAAGCAACGGACGCAATTGTTGCAAGAGCTTCACCCCTGAAACCTAAAGTGCTGATATGGGTTATATCGTCAAGCACTTTAATCTTACTCGTTGCGTGGGGAAAGAACGCTGCACGCATATCGTCTTGGGCTATACCGCAACCGTTGTCGGAAACCTTTATACAGTCCTTACCGCCCCTTTTTATTGAAATTTCAATCTCTTTAGCGCCTGCGTCGATACTGTTTTCAACCAATTCCTTGACGACGGAAAAGGGACGCTCTATTACTTCGCCTGCCGCAATTCGACTGCACAACTCTTCGGAAAGTACTTGAATTTTACCCATTATTCCACCTTTTCCTTTAAATCACTTAAAATCATCAACGCCTGCATGGGCGAAAGATTATTTAAATCTAAGCCCTTAATAATATTTTCAACTTCGGAAGTTTTGACTTCGGCTACAACTTCTTCACCGTCAAATGAATTATTAAAGGTCGCTTCACCACTCTCGATTGCCTTTAAAATGCTCTTAGCTCTTGCGGTAACGCTCTGCGGCACGCCTGCAAGAGATGCAACTTCTATACCGAAACTGCGGTTAGCGCCGCCGCGCATAATCTTACGGGTAAATATAATTTTTCCGCCGTATTCCTTGACGGAGATTTTATAGTTTTTAATTCCGCTTAATTTTTCTTCCAACTCTAAAAGTTCATGGTAATGGGTAGCAAAAAGCGTCTTTGCGCCTATTTTTTGAGTAATATGCTCTATTACCGCCCAAGCAATGGAAAGACCGTCGTAAGTACTCGTACCCCTACCCACTTCGTCCAAAACCAAAAGACTGTCCTTCGTTGCGTTTTGCAAAATAGATGCAACTTCAATCATTTCAATCATAAAGGTCGACTGGTCGAATATTAAATTGTCGCTTGCGCCGACCCTTGTGAATATTCTGTCAATCAAGGGGATTTGCGCACTCGACGCAGGAACGTAGCAACCTATATGAGCCATTATCGCAATTATTGCGTTTTGACGCATATAGGTACTTTTACCAGCCATATTGGGACCGGTAATTATCATCGTGCGGTTTTCGCCTTCGTCAAGATAGGTGTCGTTAGGAATGAATTTTTCTTTGGAAATTTTCTCGACGACAGGGTGTCTGCCGTCTTTAATAACCATAGCTTCGCCGCTTTCAACAATTTCAGGGCGAACGTATTTATTGTTTTTAGCCACTTCCGCAAAAGATGTCAAGACGTCGAGCTTTGCAATATTGGCAGAAATACTCTTAAACGCGTTTATTTCACTCAAAAGCTTAGCCTTAAGCGCTTCGTATAGAGCAGCTTCAATCTTTAACGCTCTCTCTTCGCTCGTTAAAATCTTTTCTTCAAGCTCTTTTAACTCGTCGGTCGTAAATCTTTCAGCGTTGGCAAGCGTCTGCCTGCGTTGGTAATGAGTAGGCACTAAATCTTTAAACGACTTAGTTACTTCTATATAATATCCGAAAACTCTGTTGTAACGGATTTTTAAGTTTTTTATACCCGTAGTGTCCCTTTCTCTCGTTTCAATCTGCAAGAGAATATCAGTAGACGACTTTTTAATATTTCTAAGTTCATCAAGCTCGGCATTGAAGCCCTGCTTAATGTAACCGCCTTCTTTTAAGGTCGTGGGCGTATCTACGTCGGTTATAGCGGCGTTGATTAAATCGGCTATCTCGGATAAATCTTTAAGCCCGTGAGAAATATCCTTTAAAACTTGAGACGAAAAACCCGAAAGACGGAAAACGATATTTGGTATCACTTGAATAGAACGCGCAAGCGCAAGGCAATCTACAGGCATAATAACGTTATTGGAAATTTTCCCCGTAAGCCTTTCAATGTCCTTAATCTGCTTAAGCAGTTCAATAATTCCAACCCTTACGACTGTTGCGTTGAAAAGCTCGGTTACGCCGTCCAACCTGTAATCTATCTTTGCCTTATCTCTAAGCGGCTTTACAATTGTATTAAGCAAAAGCCTTGCGCCCATTGCGGTACTCGTCTTATCCAAAAGCCACAACAAAGAACCGTACTTTTTGCCTTCGCTTAGCGTCTTGACAATTTCAAGATTTCGTATCGCGGTCGTGTCAAGCTGCATATAGCCTGACTGGGTTACATATTTAACGTTGTCAATGTTGGAAAGCGCGTGCATCTGCGTTTCCTTTAAGTACTGCAAAAGCGCACCGATTGCGCAGATTGCGTTGGTTTTACCGTTGATAGAAAACGCATCTAAAGACTGAGCCTTAAGCTGTTCCTTAAGGCATTTTTCTGCGGCAGAATAGCCAAAGGTCCAGGCAAGATACGAAGAAAATTTAGGTAAAACACCCCTTGTAACTTCTACGCAATTTTTAGACGCAAACAACATCTCGTCGTTGCAAATAACTTCCCTTACGTGCAGATTGACGAGCGTACTTATGGCGTTTTTAAGCGCGTCCGCACCTGAAAAATCGGTTGCGCTGAGCTCACCCGTAGTTATATCCGCCCAAGCAACGGCTATATCCTTTCCTTCCATATAGACGGAAGCAATATAATTATTTTCCTTTTCGTCCAAGCTTGCGTCGTCAATAACGGTACCTGCCGTGACAACCCTTATTACGTCCCTGTCGACCATACCCTTTGCAGTTGCAGGGTCTTCCAGCTGTTCGCAAATGGCAACCTTTTCGCCGTGCGCTACCAGCTTTGCAATATAATTGTCCGCAGCGTGATACGGAACGCCGCACATAGGCGCACGTTCTTCTAAGCCGCAATCTCTGCCCGTAAGCGTTAAACCGAGTATTTCGGATACCCTTACGGCATCTTCGAAAAACATCTCGTAAAAATCGCCTAAACGGTAAAAAATTACGCAATCTTTATACCTTTCCTTGACGGAAAGATAATGACTCATCATAGGTGAAAGCCCCATAAAAACCCCTTAAATCTTACTTAACTACTTCGCCGTAGAGCGATACGCCGTTTGCACTTTCAACCTTGACGTTCAAAAACTGACCGACAACGTCTTTATCGCTCATAAAATACGCCATTCGACCGTATTCGTTTCTGCCAAGGTAAAGACCCTTCTTTTCGTCAACGCCTTCGCAAAGAATTTCCGTCGTTGTATCAACGAATTTTTGCGAATGATTACGCGTTTGCTCGTTGACTAAATCGACGAGTTGCATTATACGCTTTTTAGATACTTCTTCGGGGATTTGGCAATCCATCTCGGCGGCTTTAGTACCTTCTCTCTTTGAGTAGACGAAAGTAAACGCAGATGAGAAATCGACCTTCCTAACCAAGTTTAAAGTATCTTCAAAATCTTCGTCCGTTTCACCGGGAAAACCGACAATCAAATCCGTAGTGATTGCGCAATCGGGAACGTATTTCTTTAAAATATCGACCTTTCTTAGATAGTCCGCCGTAGTATAACGCCTGTTCATCGCACTTAAAATTCTGTCAGAACCGCTTTGAACGGGCAAATGCAGGCAGTGGCAGATTTTAGGGTTATCCGCAATGGTCTTTGCAAGCTCTTCCGAAAAATCTTTAGGGTGACTCGTCATAAATCTTAATCGGAATTTACCGTCTATCGCGGCAACCTTTTCAAGCAATTTATAGAAAGGAATATCGTCCGTTCCGTTTGCATACGAGTTTACGTTCTGACCGAGCAAAGTAATCTCTTTATACCCTTCGTCAACGAGCGATTTAACTTCCGCAAGAATATTTTCGGACTTTCTCGAACGCTCTCTACCCCTGACGTAAGGTACGATACAATACGAGCAGAAGTTATTGCAGCCATAGGTGATATTTACCCATGCGTTGGGATAACTCGTTCTTAAAGGGTTATCCCCTTCAACAACGCTTCCGTCACACTCTTCGATTTTGATAATCGACTTTTTGCGGTGCTGTTTTTCAATTACGAAATCCTTGAGTTTGTTTAAATTATGCGTACCGAAAATAATATCAACGTAGGGGAATTTTTCGTGTAAAACGTCTGCCTTATGCATCTGTTGGGTCAAGCATCCGCCCACGGCGATAATCATATCGCGCTTTGCCGCTTTAAGCTTTTTAAGCATGCCGATATTGCCGTAAGCGTGATTTTCTGCATTCTCACGAATACAGCAGGTGTTAAAAACTACGATATCGGCTTTTTCCATACTGTCGCAACTGACGTAACCAAGCTCGGATAAAAGTCCAGCAATTTTTTCCGATTCGTGAACGTTCATTTGACAGCCGTAAGTTACTATATGATAAAATTTGTCCATAAAGTTATTATAACTTTATTTGCAAATTTTTTCAAATAAAATGCAATAAATATTAAAACTTTTAAAATACTATTTGTAATGAAAAAAAGCATTAAAGTACTTTTATGGATAGTTTCTGTTTTTGCGGCTTTGATTATGAGCTTATTCATTGCTTATTTAATCATTACCGCAAATACTTATTTAGATGAAAATAAGCTTGAAAGTTGTGAAAAAACCGTCACGGTTTATGATTTACAGGGCAATAATATCAAGGATGCGTCACTTATTTCAAAGCGAAGCAGTGTAAATATTGAAAAGCTCAACCGCGATACAATCAACGCATTTATCGCTTCTGAAGATAAGACTTTTTATACTCATAACGGGGTCAATTTCAAACGCATATTAAAGGCGTTATACAAAAACCTAACCAGCCGTTCATTTAAAGAAGGAGCGTCTACAATCACCCAACAGTTAATTAAAAATACGCACCTAAATAACGACAAGACGATAACGCGAAAACTTAAGGAAATAAGGCTTTCCAAACAACTCGAAAGGCGGTATTCTAAGGAAGAGATTTTGCAGATGTACCTGAATATAATTTACTTCGGACACAGCTGTTACGGATTAGAAAATGCTTCTCAATTCTATTTTGGTAAGCCTGCAGACGAGTTAAACTTAGAACAAAGCGCAACAATCGTAGGACTTTTAAGCTCGCCAAATAATTACTCTCCCTTTAAAAATCCTGAAAAGTGTTTCAAGCGCAGAAATTTAGTTTTAAAAAGTATGCTAAATTGCGGTTATATTGACAATTCCACGTATGAGCAAACGATAAATTTACCACTAAGTGCAATAGAAAACGAACGACACGACAACTATTCCGACTACGTTACCGAAGTATTTTACGAGCTTGAAGACTGCGGAATAGACCCGTACTCAACGAATAAACACCTTAATATCTACACCTATTTTAACAAGACGGCACAGGACGCGGTTGACAATTTAAATTTTGAATACGACGGTACTGCAATCGTTCGAACAATAGTCGGCGGCGTTAGCGCATATAGAACGACCTGCAGAGAGATTAAAAGACAAATAGGTTCGACGGCTAAGCCCATTTTCGTCTATGGACCTGCGTTAAACGAAAATAAAATCAACCTTTTTACAAAAATATGCGACGAACCGATAGATTTTAACGGCTATAAACCAGAAAATTACGACAAAAAATATCGTGGCTTTGTAAGCGTTGAAGACGCAATAACCCAAAGTTTGAATATACCTGCCGTTAAAACTTTAAACGCGTTAACTGTAAATACAGCCGCTAAATACGCAAAAGCTATGTCAATAGACCTATCAAATGCCGATAAAAATCTCTCACTTGCTTTAGGCGCAATGAGCGAAGGGTTGACCATTAAAGAGCTTTGCGACTGCTACTGCGTATTCCCATCGCAAGGAACTTTCACCAAATCTTCCTTCATTGAAAAGGTTTGCGATGAAAATGGAAATATCCTGTATAAAAACGAAATTAAAAGTACCCCTGTATTTTCTAAATCGACCTGCTCTTTAATAAATCGAGCATTGATAAACTCAACCAAAACAGGCACGGCTAAACGGCTTAGAGAATTAAATTTTGACGTTGCATGCAAAACAGGGACGTGCGGAACCAAAGACGGCAACACCGACGCATACGCCTTAAGCTACACCGCCGAACACGTTATAGGGATTTGGGCAGGCGATAAAAATAATAAAAAGCTTGATATAACGGGCGGAAAATATTGTTGTGATTTGACAAAAAATTTATTACAAGAAATTTATAAAAATAGCTCCGTACCACCGCTTGATAAAAAAAGCGGCGTAAAAGAAATTGAATTAGATAAGGACGAATACGAACAAAACAATAAAATTATCCTTTGCGACGATAATTGCCCAAAGCTAAACAGACTTTCAGTTGTATGCAGTGAAAGCAATTTGCCAAAAGAAAAATCAAATCAATTTACCCACCCAAAAATACAAAAACCGTCAATTATGGTTGAAAATAACAATATTTGTATTATGTTATGTCACGCGAAGTACTATGATTATATAATAAAACGCAAAATAAATGGTAAAATTGACGAGATTTATAACGGAAAATGGAAAGCACAAATTTGTGAAAATTTGCCTGCCGGCGAGTACGAATATTGCGTTATCCCCTACTACTCTCAAAACGGAAACAAATTTTTGGGTGAAGAAATTTGGCTTCCAAAAATTAAAGTTGAAAATTCTATCGATGACAAAAATAATAAAATGCCTGATATAATTCCCGATATCGTAAACAAGGACTGGTT
>JBJEVB010000051.1:33752-108293 GCA_051884155.1 Candidatus Coproplasma sp.
TTTTTTAATTTATTCAACGTTATATATTATTGTAAAAAACCGAGCTTTTGCTCGGTTTTTTTATAATTTAATTTATTTAAAAATAAATTTTTAATATCTGCTTTTAATTAATTTTTAAAACTTCTAACGAAGATATCGCTTCATTAATTAATGCTTCCACGTCAAGCTTTGCTTCTTCAGCTAAAACGTCAGCCATTGCAGGACGAATTACAGGGTGACGAGGCAAAAATACCGTACAGCAATCTTCATAGGGCTGAATTGAAATTTCATACGCACCCATGTTTCTGCTGCGCTCAATAATCTCATTCTTATCAAAGCCGCAAAGCGGACGCAAAATAGGTAACTCTTCAATTACGCTGCCCGACGAAGTCATTCCTTCAATGGTCTGGCTCGCAACCTGACCTAAGCTTTCACCCGTTATAAGGCACTGTGCACCGTTCATTTTGGCTATTCTTTCGGCAATTCTCATCATAAATCGCCTTAAAAGCGTTACCATAAAGTCGCCGTTGCATTTTTTATGAATTTCTTCCTGAATATGCGTAACCTTTACAACGTTAAGCGTAGTTCCGCAGCAATACTGAGCAAGCACTTTTGCAAGGTTTTCCACCTTTTCTCTTGCCTGCATATTCGTATAAGGATAACTGTGAAAGTGTATGCAATCAACGTTCATACCCCTTTTTGCCATCATATAGCCTGCAACAGGGCTATCGATACCGCCAGAGATTAAAAGCATACCCTTTCCTGCCGTACCGACGGGCATACCGCCTGCGCCCTTAATCATATTGCCAAACACGAGCGACGTGCCGTCTTCTCTTAAGTCAATTCCTATTAAAACGTCAGGTTTGTGAATATCGACTTTCAATCCCTTGTGCTTATCCAAAAGTCTGCCGCCGATTTCGGCGTTGATTGCCATAGAATTTAAGTGGAATTTTTTGTCAGCTCTGTGCGTATCAACCTTAAACGTACCGTTTTCAGGGCAAATTTGGCTTGCCGCATGGTAAATATTATCCATTGAAGTGGGCACTTTATAAGCAACGCTAAGCGTATGTACGCCAAAGACCTTGGTAAGCTTATCTAAAATGAGTTCTTCATTGCTCTCTTCAAAGCTTTCTACGGTATATCTACCGCTACGCTTTCTTATTTCGTGGCGAATACCCTTTAAAGCCTTTTCCATATTTTCCGCAAAAACCCTTTCAAAGTAGCCGCGGTTATTGCCTTTAAGGTATATTTCGCAATATCTTATTATTATTACTTTTTCCATCTTATTTCATTATTTCCATTCTGTTTTTAACTGTTTCGTTTAATATTTGAGCCGCCTTTTCAATCTCTTGCTCGGTAGTTTCAGAACTAAAACTAAGTCTAAGCACTCCGTCAGCAAGGCTTTCGTCAATTCCGCAGGACAATATTACGCGTGAATACCTTTTCTTTTCGTTTGACGAGCAAGCCGACCCCGTACCTATAATAAGCCCTTTATCGTTGACTTCGTGCAAAATTATTTCACCACGCACGCCGAGAGCAATAACCGAGAGAATATACGGCGAAGAATTTTGTGAAGAAACAATTTTAAACAGGTCTTTATCCAACAGATTTATCAGTTTTTCTTTAAGGTTTTTAACGTTATCAAAGTTTTCAACTATTTTGTCATATTTCTTTAACGCCGCAAACTCAAAGACCTTTATTCCTAAAACGTTTTCCGTTCCGCTACGCAACCCCTTTTCCTGACCGCCGCCAAAAATAAACGGCTTTAAAACCAAGCTCTTGCGTTTAATTAACGCACCGCACCCTTTAAGCGCTCCGATTTTATGAGCAGATACGCTATACAAATCAATATCTTTGCTAATTTTAAAGGGTATTTTGCCAAATGCCTGCACGCCGTCCGAGTGAAATAAAGTGTTAGAATTAATCGCTTTAACTCTCTTAGCTATGGCGTTTACGTCGTTTATTGCACCCGTCTCGTTATTGACGTGTATTACTGATACTAAAGACGTTTTACCGTCTATAAGATTTAATAGCTCTTCTACGTTTACACTGCCGTCGGAATTAAGCGGTGCAAACCGCACTTCTAACCCGCGTTGTTTAAGCTCGTTTACGGTGGAAATAACGGCAGAATGTTCGCCTTGCGTGGTTACGATATTTCCACGCTTACCGCCGCAAAAAAGCGCGTGATTATCCGCTTCTGAACCACACGAAGTAAAGATAATTTCAAAATTAGTATCGTTGGCAACTAAATTTAAAATATTTTTTCTCGTCTGTTCAAGTTCTCGGTGTAAAGCATAACCTTCCGCATATAATGCGGAAGGATTATAGAAGTATTCAGTTAAGTATTTTTCAGCCTTTTTCAGGCATTCGCAGTCGGGTTTTGTCGTAGCTGCATTATCCAAATAAATCATTAAATTTCAATTATGCCTTTATACGTCTGCTTAACCGAGCCGTCGAGCTCTGCTTCGCCGTTTTCATTGAGTTTAACGAACAAGTCGCCGCCCTTAAGCTTAACGGTTATAATTTCGTTTTCTTTGCAATCGCCGCCCCTTATAGCAGAGAGCGCGGCGGCAGCGGCGGCAGTTCCGCAAGCAAGCGTTTCGCCGTTTGCCTTGTCCCAAGCCCTTACCTTTATCGTTACGTTGTTGACAACTCGTACGAATTCTACATACTCGTCGGGCTTGATAGCGCCACTCATGATAAGCGTTTGACCAACGTCTTCGATATCGACGTCGTCTACGTTGTCGCAGAATATTACGCAGTGTGCGTTGCCTATTTCCACCGAATAAGACTTTCTGCAATTATATCCATCTACAGAAGAGAGAACTGCAAAACTGTTATTTTCGTTAACCTGCGGTTTGCCGAGCAATTCTGCAACAGAGCTTGCCATACCATTAATGTGATTGATGCTAACCTGCTTAACAACGCCGCAACTTTCAATTGTAAATTCATCGTTTGTTACAAAGCCCCTGTCATAGAGATACTTAGCAGCGCACCTTATGGGGTTAGCGGCAAGTCCGCCGTCACTTCCGTCACGGTTGAATACCCTCACTTTCGCGTCGGCAATATCGGATTTTTCAATCATAACAATGCCGTCTGCACCGATTGCATAATGTCTGTCGCAGAAGTTAATTGCAAGCGATTCAGGGCAGGTTATCTTACCGTCCATATTGTTGAAAAGAATGTAGTCGTTGCCGCAACTATGCATTTTGCAGAAGTCAAGCTTGAGTTTTTCCTGCCTTAGGTTATTAATGTCTACAAGTTCAGTATTAAACTGGTTATACCTGCCTGCAATAACGTCTGCAAGAGCGTTAGTAGTGTCAAGCGACGTAAGTACGGTAATGCCGAGAAGTATTGCGTGATGGTGCATTGAAATATAGTTGGTGATAGACTCTATGTCGGTCTTACCCGTGTATACTACATAGTCGATTTTACCTTCGTCCATCAACTTGAAAATTTCATCGTTAGAAGAAAGTCTTGCAACTTCCGTACACTCAAGCCCAAGACTGCGGATAACCTTTGCAGTGCCTTTGGTTGCGTACAAGGTCAACCCTAAGTCGGCAAACTTTTTAACGATATTTACGATTTCAAACTTATCGTGGTCGTTAATAGTGAAGTAAATGCCCGAAGGATTTTGTTTGGTCGGGTGTTTCATATTGAAGCCTGCCGAAACCAAACCCTTGAACAACGCTTCTTCTATGGTCTTGCCGATACCCAAAACTTCACCGGTTGACTTCATTTCAGGTCCAAGCTGGGAGTTTACGTCGTTGAGCTTTTCAAACGAGAATACGGGTACCTTTACTGCTACGTAGGGCGAATTGCGGTACAAGCCCGTGCCGTAACCGAGCTTTTTAAGCTTACTGCCGAGCATAATCTTAGTTGCAAGGTCTACCATAGGTACGCCCGTAACCTTTGAAATGTATGGTACTGTACGGGAAGCTCTGGGATTTACTTCGATTACATATAATTCGTTGTGATAAATAAGGTACTGTATGTTGATTAAGCCCTTAGTTTTAAGAGAAATTGCAAGGTCGGTAGATACGTCGACAATCTTTTTAAGCATTGCGTCGCTCAAATTGTACGGGGGATAAACCGCAATAGAGTCACCGCTATGAACGCCCGCCCTTTCAATGTGCTGCATTATACCGGGGATAAGTACGTCTACGCCGTCGGAAATCGCATCGACTTCAAGCTCTAAACCCATCAAGTATTTATCGCACAAAACGGGGTTTTCAATCTTTTGGGCAAGAATTACGTCCATATATCTTTCGATATCGTTCTGCGTGAATGCAATAGTCATATTCTGACCGCCGATAACGTACGAAGGGCGAAGAAGTACGGGATAGCCGAGACTTTCAGCCGCAGCAACGGCCTCGTCTTTAGACATAACCGTAACGCCCTTAGGTCTTGCAATATTGAACTTTTCCAACAGCTCGTCAAAGCGCTCTCTGTCTTCAGCGAGGTCAACGCTGTCTGCAGGGGTACCGAGTATACGCACACCCTTCTTATCCAGGTAAGCGCAGAGCTTGATTGCCGTCTGTCCACCGAAAGTGATTACAACGCCGTAGGGCTTTTCCACGTCTATAACGTTTTGAACGTCTTCAGGAGTAAGGCTTTCGAAGTACAGCCTGTCCGCCGTATCAAAGTCGGTTGAAACCGTTTCAGGGTTGTTATTGATGATTACCACTTCATAGCCGAGTCTCTTAAGCGCCCAAACGCAGTGAACGGACGAATAGTCGAATTCAATACCCTGACCGATTCTTATGGGACCCGAACCGATAACTATAATTCTCTTCTTCTTTTCCTGTCTGCTTCTTGCAACGAAAGGCGAAGCTTCGTCGTGTTCTACTTCGTCGTAGGTTGAATAGAAGTAAGGCGTCTGAGCAGCAAACTCTGCCGCGCAAGTATCTACCATTTTAAAGCAAGCGTTTACGTGCTTAGGAAGCTTGTTGCCAGAGAGTTTTTCAAGCTCTTTATCGGGATAACCGAGCTTTTTACCTTGAATATACTTGGCTTTTGTTAGCTGAACGCCCTTAATTTCTTCTTCATAATCGGAAAGATTTTTAAGCTTATTAAGGAACCAGGGGTCAATCGTAGTAATTCTATTGATTTCTTCAATTGCAATACCGCGCTTGATTGCCTGATATACAACGAAAAGTCTTTCGTCGGTGAGTTCGGAAAGCTTAGCGTGTATTTCTTCGTCGGAAAGCTTTTCAAGCTTAGGCATATTTAGCGTACCGAGTGAAATTTCCGCACCCCTTACCGCCTTCATAATTGCCATTTCGAAGCTTGTACCGATTGCCATTACTTCGCCCGTAGCCTTCATTCTCGTACCGAGATTTCTCTTTGCGTAGAGAAATTTATCGAAAGGCCACTTAGGAAGCTTAACGACTACATAGTCCAAAGTAGGCTCGAACGAAGCATAGGTTTTACCGGTAACGTCGTTTTTAATTTCGTCTAACGTATAACCAAGCGCTATCTTTGCCGCAACCTTAGCAATGGGGAAGCCCGTAGCTTTTGACGCAAGCGCTGAAGAACGTGAAACACGGGGATTTACTTCGATTACGGCATATTCAAAGCTGTCGGGTTTAAGTGCAAACTGACAGTTGCAACCACCTTCTATGCCGAGCTCGGAAATAATATCGAGCGACGCCGAACGCAACATTTGATACTCTTTATCCGAAAGAGTTACTGCAGGCGCCATAACTATTGAATCGCCGGTGTGGATACCTACGGGGTCGAAGTTTTCCATCGAGCAGACGGTTATAACGTTGCCTTTGCTATCGCGTAAAACTTCAAATTCAATCTCTTTCCAACCGCCGATATACTTTTCTATCAATACCTGCGTTATGGGAGAAAGCATAAGTCCGTTATGAGCGATAAGCCTTAACTCTTCTTCGCTATAAGCAACGCCGCCGCCTGCGCCGCCTAAGGTATACGCAGGACGTACGATTACGGGATAGCCGCCTATTCTTTCTGCAATTTTAACGCAGTCTTCTACGGTATAAGCGATATCGGAAGGAACGACGGGCTGATTAATCTTTTCCATCGTTTCCTTAAAGAGCTCTCTATCTTCTGCACGGTCAATTGAATCGAGCTTAACGCCGATGAGCTTGACGCCGTATTTATCCAAAAAGCCTTCTTTTGCAAGCTGACAGCCAAGCGTTAAACCCGTCTGTCCGCCGAGCGACGCCAAAAGGCTATCGGGACGCTCTTTAATAATAATTCTCTTTAATGTGTCCGTAGTAAGCGGTTCAAGATAAATTTCGTCTGCCAAAGCACTATCGGTCATAATAGTTGCAGGGTTAGAGTTACAGAGAACGACGTTTATACCTTCGCTCTTTAAAACTCGGCAAGCCTGCGTTCCTGCGTAGTCGAACTCAGCTGCCTGTCCGATAACTATAGGACCTGAACCGATAACCAGAACCTTTTTAATATCTTCCTTCTTAGGCATTGAATTTACCCTCCGTAATGTTTTTCATAAATCTGTCGAACAAGAAACTTGCATCGTGTGGACCGCCGCAAGCTTCGGGGTGGAACTGTACGGTAAAAGCGTTAATGTCGGGGTAATCAAATCCTTCGCAAGTGCCGTCGTTGGCATTGTAAAAGCTGAGCTGACCTATGCCTTCAAGACTTGAAGAAATTACTTCGTAGCCGTGATTTTGGCTCGATATATAAACTCTGCCGTTAGCCACGCATTTTACGGGCTGATTTGCACCCCTGTGACCGTACTTCATCTTCTTCGTCTTACCGCCCATTGCAAGCGCAAAGAGCTGGTGACCTAAACAGATACCGAAGATGGGCAATTTGCCTGCAAGCTTTTTTAAATTTTCGATAATTTCAACGTTTTCGGTAGGGTCGCCAGGTCCGTTACACAGCATAAGTCCTTCAGGATTTAACGCCAAAATTTCTTCTGCCGTGTAGGTTGAAGGTACTTTCATACAATAGCAACCGCGCTCTACAAGCGAACGGATAATATTCTTCTTTGCGCCAAAATCCCAAACGGCAATCTTTCTGCCGTTAGGGTCGCCGTAAAATTCAATCTCTTTAGTGCTTACAGATTTAACCGCGTTTAAAACCCTGTAGTTGTTGATTTCGGTCATATCCTTTATAGGCTTAGACGATATTGCAGCGTTCATAACGCCGGCTTCTCTTACAATCTTAGTAAGCTCACGGGTATCAATACCGTAGATACCGATTATACCGTACTTTTTAAGGTATTCGTCAATCGTGCCTGCGCACCTGAAGTTAGAAGGCGTATCGCACTTTTCCCTTACTATATATGCTGAAACCCAAGGCTTTCTACTCTCGTTATCGGGGGTAACGCCATAGTTGCCTATCAAGGGGAAGGTTTGAATTACTATCTGTCCGAAATAGCTGGGGTCGGTAAGCGTTTCGATATAGCCCGTCATACCTGTGGTAAAAACAAGCTCGCCCACTACGTCCCCTTCGGCGCCAAATCTATAACCGACAAACTGTCTGCCGTTTTGCAACGTTAAATATACTTTTCCTTTATCCATATTTTATATGTCCCGTTTTTATTTTCTTTATGTATAGACGAATTAATGCGAAGTTATTTAACCGATTTAGCCATTACCTAACAGCTTAACCATTACGGCCTTTTGTGCGTGCAACCTGTTCTCTGCTTCGTCGAAGATTTCCTTTGCGTGTTCTTCGAAGACTTCTTCGGTAATTTCTTCACCCCTATGCGCAGGCAGACAGTGCAAACACATTACGTCGTTCTTTGCAACAGAAAGGTTTTCCTTATTGACCTGATAACCTTCAAACGCCTTCTTCCTTACCGCCCTTTCGCCTTCCTGACCCATAGACGCCCACACGTCGGTATAGACGACGTCTGCATCCTTTAACGCTTCCTTAACGTCGGTCGTTATCGTCACTTCGCCGTTAGCTTTTGCCCATTCAATGAGCTTTGCGTCGGGCTCGTAGCCGTTAGGACAAGCAATTGCAAAGGACATACCCGTCTTGATAGCGCCGACCATCAAGCTGTTTGCCATATTGTTGCCGTCACCGATAAAAGCCATCTTTAAACCGCGGAAGCTTCCCTTATATTCCCTTATGGTCATAAGGTCGGCAAGTACCTGACAGGGATGCGCATAATCGGTCAAGCCGTTAATTACAGGGATTGAACCGTACTTTGCCAAATCTTCTACTTCCTGCTGGGCAAAGGTACGAATCATTATACCGTCGAGATACCTTGAAAGAACCCTTGCGGTATCCTGTACGGGTTCGCCCCTGCCGATTTGCAAATCATTACTCGATAAGAACAAGCCGTAACCGCCAAGCTCGTAAATGCCGACTTCGAAGGAAACTCTCGTTCTCGTGGAAGATTTTTGGAAAATCATACCGAGCTTTTTGCCCTTTAAATAATCCTTTTGAATGTTGTGCAACCTTTCAAATTTAAGCTGGTCAGCAAGATTCAAAACAGATAAAATTTCTTCTCTCGTCAAATCCTGTAATTTAAGTAAATGCTTCACTGTGAAATCACCTCGTTTAATATTTTCAATGCTGTATTTATTTCTTCTTTTGATATGTTAAGCGGCGGCAAAAGCCTTACTTTATCGTGCGCTGTAAGCACGACCAAGCCTTTTTCAAGGCAAGCCTTTGCGATTTCCTTGGCGGGCTTTGTGGTGGAAATACCAATCATTAAGCCTTCACCTGAAACTGCCGTTACGTTTTTAATGTGTTCTAAGTTAATTTTAAGATAAGCACCTTTGCCCTGTACTTCCAATAAAAGCTCGGGCGTGAGCCTTTCGATTATCGAAATTGCACCTGCGCACGATACGGGGTTGCCGCCGAAGGTCGAGCCGTGGTCGCCAAACGTGTAGACGTCCTTGCATTTATCAAAGAGCATACAAGCGCCTATGGGCAAGCCGCCGCCTAAGCCCTTTGCGGTCGTTACGATATCAGGGTGAATTCCCGCCGACTCATAGGCGTAGAGATAGCCCGTTCTGCCGTTACCGCACTGAACTTCGTCGCATATTAAAAGTATATCCCTGCTCTTGCAGAATTTTTCAAGCTCAACTAAAAACTCTTTATCAAGTTGATTGACGCCGCTCTCGCCCTGAATAACTTCCACCATTACCGCGCAAGTCTTTTCGGTATAACACTCGTAAATGCCGTCTATCGTAGGCTCGGCGTACTTAAACCCCTCTAAGAAAGGGGTAAAGTTTTTATGAAAGCTATCCTGCCCCGTAGCCGTTAAAGTTGCCATCGTCCTACCGTGAAACGAATTTTTCAGGGTGATAATTTCGTTTCTGCCGTAACGAGTATTGCCGTACTTTCTTGCGGCTTTGATTGCGCACTCGTTAGCTTCTGCACCGCTGTTTGAGAAAAAGACTTTAGACGCACCCGTCTTTTGGCATAAGAGCTTTGCAAGCTCTGCCTGCGGCTGAGAATAATAGAGATTGCTGACGTGTTGAATTTTATCAAGCTGTGCCTTGACCGCGTTTTTCCACTCTTCGTCGTTTACGCCGAAGATGTTCACGCCGATACCCGTAGCACAGTCGATATACTCTTTGCCGTCAAAATCGTATAATTTAGCGCCTAAACCTGACTTAAATGCAACGTTAAACCTTGCATAAGTTGACGCAACGTATTCTTTATCTGCTGAAATGATATCTTGAAGTTCCATTTTACACCAAACTAAACTACTAAAATAAAGACTGATTTAATAGAATAAATCAGCCGTTAAACATTGTTCCGCTACCTTCGTCGGAAAGAATTTCGATTAAAATTGAATGATAAACCCTACCGTCGGTAATAAACACGTTTTCTACACCGCGGCGTATTGCATCTTTACAGCATTCTATTTTGGGAATCATACCGCCTGAAATAATACCCTGCTTAACTAACCCGGGAATATCGGATACGAATACCTTTTTAATAAGACTGTCGGGGTCGTCCTTGTTCTCTAAAAGACCGCGAATATCGGTCATTAAAATAAGGCTTTCCGCACCCAACGCACCTGCAATAGCGGCAGCAGCCGTATCTGCATTGACGTTGTAGATATTACCTTCGTCGTCGTAACCAACGGTTGAAACAACGGGAACGTATCCTAAATTAAGTAAATCGGTTATTAATGTCGTATCAATTTCTACTATCTTGCCGACGTAACCAAGCTTTTCGTCCTGCATTTCACACTTAATAATGTGCCCGTCTTGACCGCAGATACCGATGGACTTACCGCCGTGCCTGCAAATCAAATCAACGAGCGTCTTATTAATCTTTCCTGCAAGAACCATACGCACGATTTCGGCGGTCTCTTTATCGGTATAACGAAGACCGTCGATAAACTTGCTCTCTTTGCCCATCTTTTTGATTGTTTCGGAAATTTCAGGTCCACCGCCGTGAACGAGAACGACTTTAATCCCTAAAAGATTCAAAACGACTAAATCACGCATAACCGACGATTTTAAATCTTCGTCAATCATTGCGTTACCACCGTATTTGACTACGAGAATTTTATTAAAATATTTTTTAATATAGGGCATAGCCTCTATTAAAAATTCTGCCTGATTCTGTTTGTTCATATCAAGTCCTGTAGTCACCGTTAATTTTTACGTATTCGTAAGTTAAATCACAACCCCAAGCAGTAGCTTTTACCTTACCGCTGTTAAGATTGATATTTATTGAAATTTCGTCTTCAGAAAGAACTTCTTTTGCTATCTCTTCGGAAAAATCTATTCCGTAACCTGCTTTACAGACTGCAATCTCACCTTTTTTTGAACTAAACGATACGTCGATTGCTTCAACGTCGACATTTACGCCTGCATAGCCGATTGCGCATAAAACCCTGCCCCAGTTTGCGTCGGCACCGAACATCGCCGCCTTAACCAAGCAAGATTTGATTACCGACCTTGCCACTGCTTTTGCTACCGTCTTGCCCGCCGCGCCGTTTACTCTGCACTCAATAAGCTTAGTTGCGCCTTCGCCGTCTTTTGCAATCATACGGGAAAGATAGACCGTGCAGTAATTAAGCGCTTTGCGGAATTTATTATAATCCGCACCGACGGAGTCGATAACCTTGTTGCCTGCTAAACCGTTAGCCAAGATGCAGCATGTGTCGTTTGTCGACTGGTCGCCGTCTACGCTGACCATATTGAAAGAATCTTTAACGTCGTCGGAAAGTGCTTTTTGCAACATTACAGGGGTAATTGCAACGTCCGTGGTTAAGAAGATAAGGTTGGTTGCCATGTTGGGGCAAACCATACCCACGCCCTTTGCGATAGCGCCCATTGCACATCTCTTACCGTCTATTTCAAACTCGATTGAAACGCTCTTTTTGACGGTATCCGTCGTCATAATTGCTTCCGACGCAAAATCGCTGTTATCGCCAAGCCCATCCCAGATGACGTTTATATGCTCCTTCATAGGGGTAATATCAAGCGGCAGACCGATTACACCGGTGGAAGCGACTATTACGTCTTCTTCCTTGATACCGCTTACGCCGCTGACGAGCTTGCACATCTCTTCCGCTACCGCAATACCGTCTTTATTACAGGTGTTCGCGTTACCACTGTTGCAGATAATTGCCTGAGCATAGCCGTTCGACAAATTCTTCTTCGTTACTAAAACGGGCGCACCTTTGACGAGATTGCTCGTGTAAACGCCTGCAGCCGCCGCTTTAACGTCGCTTACAATTAGTGCAAAGTCACGCTTTACTTTATTTTTCCTGATACCGCAGTGAATGCCGTTTGCCTTAAAACCTGAAGGCGCGCACACACCGCCGTTAATTTCTTTAATTTTCATCTTACTATTCTAAACTTAATACTTAACTCTCTCTTAAATTTTCCGGCAATAGGCGTTAAATCAACGAAGTGCATTCGTCAAGCCCGAACATAATATTCATATTCTGGACTGCCGCACCCGAAGCGCCCTTACCAAGATTGTCGAAAACGCTTGCAATAAATATTCTTTCGTCGTTACCGCTGACGTATATCTTTAAGCCGTTAGTCCCCGTTAAGGCGTTAGACGCTAAAAACGAAGGAACTTCTTCTTCGGTCGCTACCTTAACTAACTTCTGTTCTGCATAGTACTCGGCAAAATAGCTACGCAAGCTCTCAACAGTCATCTTTTTATTCAAAAGATTGGTAAATAAAGGTACGGTTACGCACATTCCGCTGTAAAAATCACAGATAATGGGATTAAAAAGCGGCGCCTGAGTTAATCCGCATTCTCTTACCATCTCAGGTAAATGCTTATGGCTTAAGCCTAAAGCGTATTCTCTCGGTGAAGAAAGCTCTATGTCCCTGTTTTCGTCATTGTACTGCGCAATGGTCTTTTTGCCGCCGCCTGAATAACCCGTTAACGAATGAGCAACGAAAGGATAATCGGCTGGCGCAATGCCGCCTTTAATCAAGGGTGCAACGATGGATATAAAGCCCGTCGCGTGGCAACCTGGATTTGCTAACCTTTTGCAAGACGCAATCTGCGCCCTTCTCTCTTTAGAGAGTTCGGGAAAGCCGTAAACCCAATCTGGATTAGTTCTATGCGCTGTTGACGCGTCGATTATCTTTGCGTTGGGGTTTGTAACGAGTTCCGCCGCTTCTATAGCCGCCTTGTCGGGCAGACAGAGAAAGCTGACGTCTGCAGAGTTCAAACATTCTCTGCGTGCGTCGATATCCTTTCTCTTCTCGTCGGAAAGGGTTATGAGCGAGATATCGTCACGGGCGGAAAGCCTGTCGTAAATCTGTAAACCCGTAGTCCCTTCTTTACCGTCAATAAATACTTTTATCATTACTTAAGTTTCTTTGCATCTAAAAGTGCTTTAACCTTGATGGGCAAACCGAACAAGTTAATGAATCCCTGAGAATCCATCTGGTTGTAGCAATCGTCTTCGCCGAAGGTTGCAATATCTTCGCTGTACAATGAATAAGGCGAAGTAATACCTGCATTCATTACGTTGCCCTTATAAATTCTGAGCTTAACTTCACCCGTAACGGTTTCCTGAGTCTTTGCAACGAAAGCGTCCAAAGCTTCTCTTAAAGGCGTGAACCACTGACCGTCGTAAACGAGCTCGCCGTACTTAACGGCGATAAGCTGCTTATAGTGCTGAGTAGCTTTATCAAGGCAGATTGATTCCAAAAGCTCGTGTGCGGTATACAAAATCGTGCCGCCAGGAGTTTCATACACACCCCTTGACTTCATGCCGACAAGCCTGTTTTCAACCATATCTACAAGGCCAACGCCGTTTGCTCCGCCGATTTTGTTTAAGGTTTCAATTATCTCAATTGCACCCATCTTCTTTCCGTCGATTGCAGTGGGAACGCCCTTTTCAAAGTGAATGGTCAAATAAGTTGACTTATCGGGCGCCTTCCAAGGTGAAACGCCGAGCTCGCAAATCTTATCGTAATCGGGCTCGTTTGCAGGATTTTCAAGGTCCAAGCCTTCGTGCGATAAGTGCCAAAGGTTCATATCCTTGGAATAGTTTGTTTCTCTGTTAATCTTCAAGGGAATATTGTGAGCTTCCGCATAGTCGATTTCTTCGTCACGGCTCTTAATATCCCAGATACGCCAAGGCGCAATAATCTTCATTTCGGGTGCGAAGTGTTTAATCGTCAACTCAAAACGAACCTGGTCGTTACCCTTACCCGTACAACCGTGGCAAATTGCGTCCGCACCTTCCTTCTTTGCAATCTCGACAATTCGCTTTGCAATGATAGGGCGTGCAAATGACGTACCTAAAAGGTATTTATTTTCGTAAACTGCACCTGCCTGCATCGTAGGATAAATGTAGTCTTCGATAAATTCCTTTCTCAAATCTTCTATGTAAAGCTTGGAAGCGCCCGTCTTGAGAGCTTTTTCTTCAAGTCCTTCGAGTTCGCTATCCTGACCAACGTTTCCGGATACGGCGATAACTTCGCAGTTATCGTAGTTTTCCTTGAGCCAAGGAATGATGATAGACGTATCAAGTCCACCAGAGTATGCAAGTACAACCTTCTTAATTTTCGTTTCCATTTCGTGTAACCTTAAAAAAATAATTATTAATTTTAATTAACTTGAAATATTATATAACACTACTTATTGCAAGTCAAGCGAATATAAACCTAAAATAAAAAAAATCTTAAAAAGAAAATGAATAAATTTGCAAATATTTATACATATATTTATATTTATTCAAGCTTTGGTGAATTTTTGCATATTTATAAATTAAACGGGTATTTGAACAATCGCAGAGCAAACGCCAAATACCCAATTACAATCTAATATTGAAAACGAGAAAAAATAACTCAATAAATCCTTGTCACAGCGGTGTAATTTTTTAGCTTTTTGTGTACGTCGGCGTAGCTCGGCATAACCGTTTTTGCCAATGCGTGAAAATTTTTAGAGTGGTCCATAAACACCGTATGGCACAACTCGTGTACAATAACGCAACGCCATAAATCGGTCGGAAGCATGAGCAATTTATAGTTAAAAATAATTTCTTTTTTAACGTCACAGCACCCCCATCTCGCTTTATAAGACTTAAAACGCACATTGCTCGCCATTAACCCAGATGATTTACTGATTTCCATAAAGATTTTTAAAAACTCGTCGCCAAAACTATCTAAATATAATTTAGGTATTTCCGTCAGGCTTTTAACGCAAACGCATTTTTTTGTGATTTTATTCTCACCACCGACAATTAAAGGAAGCATTTCCCCTTTTACTAAAATATATTTATAGCTGCTTAATTGTTTGTAAACGTCGTCTTTTGATAACTGTTTAATTATCCAATCGCTCTTTTGACGTACGAAACTCTCTATCCTTGTAATCGACATACGCAAGGGTGCGCGCACGATAACTTTATTATCCTTTATAGAAATACATAACGTCTTTCTATTTGAACGAATTAATTCGTATTTAATCTTAATCATTTCAGAACAATACGCATCTGAACACGGGTTACGCCGTCCACCTTACCTTCAATTAACGTGCAATCATTCAAATCTTCCCTATAAAAATCAAGCGTTTCGCCATATTTACATTGCGTTTGATAATTTACGTCAACCGTAGAAATATACTTGCCCTTTAACTCTTCAGGCGAGAACACGTCAAGCAGGAAGTCGGCATACTTTGTATTATTAACGTGATTATAATGGTCATAATCGGAATACGTTACCTGTTTAGAATACCCACATTCGGAAGTCGTAACTGAAGGTATCTTCCAATTCAATACTTCAACAGAACGCGTTTCGTTATACGTCATATTTTCACCAAAAGCGCAGGAAGGGTCAATTATTTTAAAATCTTCAAGGTTTATTACGCACCAACGGGAAGTCGCAACACCCACCTTTTCATCGCCGACGTAAAGCTCGAAATCGCGGAATACAGTCAGCCTTCTCGGTTTAACGGGCCAAGTACGAACGGTGAGAACTTCGCCGAGCTTGATTGCTCTATATAGCTCTAAGTGCCAATTCAAAATTACAAAACCGATATTCTTCGGCTGCAAAACCGAATACCCAAAACCCAATTCATCCGCCGAATCGCAAGCAGATTCTTCCATCAAAGAGAGCAGTGCAGAAAGTTTTAAACTGTCTTGAAAATCAACGTCAGTATATCTTATACTATAATTTTTAATATTACAATACATAGTTTTACCTCTTCCAATAATTTTAGCAATTATACCTTAAAAAGTCTATAAAATTGAGTAAAATTGAAAAAATTTATCTAATTATGTGTGACATAGTACTTTTTATTTTATCAAAATATTGACATATTTTGTGCCGTATGGTATAATATTTACAAATTATAGAGGTTTATTATGTTTGACGATATAAACGAAAACGATGACGGCTTAATTGATAACGAATCTTCAGAAGATGATAATAATTCTTCTGAAAGCATTGAAGAGATTAATTCAGACGTTGAAAATGCGACAACTGAAATTAACGAAGATACCTCTTCTACCATTGATTCGGATAATAAAGGCTCTAATAAAACTGAAGAAAAAACTCAAACAGATGAAGGTAATTCTATCAGTGCAGATTTAATTCGCGGTCACATCAACACCATAATTTTGCGCGCCCTTTATGAACGCGATAAATACGGTTATGAGATAATCAACGATATCGAATCAAAGAGCCACGGTCAGTATACTTTAAAACAGCCTACGCTCTACAGTGCTTTAAAACGCCTTGAGAATCAAGGTTATATCAAAGCTTATTGGAAGACGGACGAAGTTACTCTCGGCGGCAGAAGAAAGTATTTTACGCTTACGGAAAGCGGTAAAGCTATTACTGAAAAGAACCTTTCCGAGTGGGAATATTCAAGGACGATAATCGACTCTCTTATTTCCGATAAGTCATTCGATTTTGCAAACCCTGCCCCCAATCCCGTTGATTTTTCTCTTTTGAGAGATTCTGTTTCAAGAGTCCCTACCGTTAAGGACGAGAAGCAAGTAACCGAAAAAGAACAAGCTGTACCTTCTGAACCTACTGCTCAGCAGATTTTGTCACAGCACCCCACAGAAACGACTAACAGCGTTTCATTTGTTAAGACTGTTGAATACATGCAGCCGAGTGAGAATGCCCCTGAAGAAAAAGTTGAAGCGCAACAAAATCAACCCCTTCCTTCCGCTAATAATTTAGGTAATGCCAAAGAAGAGAATACTCAATTAGAGCAAAAAGAAAAAGTTGAGAGCGCAGAAGAAGCGGCACGCAGACGGACGCACGAAAACTATTTAAAGCTTATTTCCGAACCCGTTCGCTCGAAACCTTCGAACGCTGAAGACATCGTGCCCGGCTCGGAAAACATTAATTCGGATAAACTTATCTATAATAATAAACCCGAAACCGAACGCGACTATAAGAATTTAATAGACGGAATTTTTTATAAAACCGTCTATAACGGCAGCGTGCAAACCAACTATCATTCTAAGCAAGCTGAAGTGCAGTATTCACAGAGCCGTCAGGCTACAAACAACGCGCGATTGGTTGACAGGGGCGCAAGCGATGGCGTAGCTATTACCCCTTCAAACGAACGCAACGCATCAAGGGCAACTAAGACGACGTACAATAAGGGCTTGACAATGCTTAAGAGCTCTGCAGTTGTGCTTGCGATACTCGTCCTTGAAGCAATTTTCTGCTTTATATTTATGGATTCGCTCGCCGTTAGCTGGTTATATCCCACTACCATATTAGCAATAGGTATTGCTCAATTCGCAGTATTCGGGATACTCGTATTAAACGGCTACGGCAGACATTGCGTACGCCCTACCAGCAACAGTTACATAAGCACTTGCATTATTTTAACAATAATTTCAATTCTTATAATTGCAATGCTCGCTTTCCTGCTCAATATGAATACGGCACTTGCAAGCGACGTTTTAAAAATGCTTGTAATCCCCGCAATCACCGCAATTAACGTGACGGTTTTCGGTCTTTGCTTTAAGCTGTTTTTGAAATAATTCCAATAAAAAATTTAGCGGTAGCCTTTGGGCTACCGCTTTTACGTTGCTATAAAATATTTAAACCAATGATATCTATTCTTTAGACTCTTTTTCATCGCTGTCGTCAGGTTGATTATCGTTAGAAGTCGGTTGAATTTCATCTATCAACCCTTCTTCCTTCTTCTGTTTTGACAGCTTAACGATTTTAATCGTTTGCGTTACAATTACAGGAACGGCGATTATAAATATAATTATCAAAATACCGTACTTGCCTAAAAACGTAAAGATTTTGCCCCAAGATGCAGAATTTGAGATACACAGACCGTAAATATCGCCTTCAACTCTAAGCCCGTCGTCAGCCTTAAAATTGTTTACGCCTTTAGTTACAAGCCCATCTTCCTTAATCTCGATAATTTTATGGACGATTGTATACCCTGCCATACTGTTTCCGTTGCCGTCTATAAAGCTGTCGTCGGCACGGAAAACGATATTGTCGCCAACTTTCAGCGTCGAAAAATCAACTTTTTTAAAGACGATTAAATCGCCCGTCATAATTTCGTCTTCCATTGAATTTGTTTGAACGACAGAAAACGAATAGCCTAAAAAGCTGACGGGCTTATTTTGACTGCGGCATACAATTATATTGACTAAAAGCAGTGCAACAATCACGAATATTAACGCTGAAATAACGGTACATACCGTAGATACTACGCGTTTTGTTGTCGATACTTCTTTATTCTCAGCCAAAACTAATCTTCCTTCTTGGTCTTAAATTTTCGTTTAGTAAACTTTGCGTTTTTGCTTGCCTTGCGCACGCCGTCGTATTCATCCTTAAGCGTGTAGAACTTAGCTTCTTCGCGTTCTAACATACGCTGAGCACGCTCAACTTCTTCCCACTTCAGCTTTAAATACAGCTTACGCCTTTTTACGCGCTCTTTTTGCTGTTTGACGAGCATCTTCTGCCTTGTCTTGGTGGGCAACTTATCAAGCGAATTTTCTTCACTTTCTAAGGGCGCAATACTATCTTCAATAAGCTCTGTATACATTGCGTCGTTAATACGGGATATCGAACGGAAGAACTTAGCAAAATTTACGTTTAATTTATGCTCTACGTCAAACTCGTCTTCGCTTGCATCTTTTACCAACTCGCCCTTTATCTTGCGGTAATAATATTCGTTAATCGTATCCGAACCGCAATCTTCCGCAGAATTATCAAATTCCGGCTTAAAAACGAAATTATTGATAACCTTATACTCTTTTTCAACGGGGTCCGAAAGCTCGATAGCGTCGTATTTTTCGCGTTTTAAAAGGTTGTTAGCAAGCATTGATTGCAAACTCAAGCCCACCATAACGGTTAAATCGTCAAAATAATCGCCGTCGACAGGCAAAGCTTTGCTCTGCACGGTCGCACTGTATCCCAAGAACCTGTACGACGAAATAAACAGCCACAGCTTGTAGCAATTGTTGTAGTCAACGTTTTTCATCAAAAGGTTGGTCTTTTGAATGGGCGGGCGTACGGGCTTAGCACGGTTAAGAACCTTCATAAACTCTGTAGTCTGCAACATACGCAGTCTACGCCTTAACGTTTGCACACGCTCGTAAAGCTTCAAATTCGTATCGTTTTGACCGACGTCGTTTACAGGGTCGTCGACCTTAAGGTCAATATTGCAGGTAAATCGGCTGTCACCGTAATTGAATTTACTTTGCATTTTAACGTTCGTCTCATTAAAGGACTCAATTCTATCCTTCATTTCGTCGTTGCGGACTTCAACGAATTTAATTAAATTATTAATCAATGCGCAGACGAAGCGGTTTTCGTAAATGGCAATATCTTCGTCCATTTCAACGGAAAGAAGCTTTTTAGGGGTTACTTCGCCTGAATCCTTTTCGTAATTTTGAACGAACTGCGAGTGCGTTGTAAGGTGACGAACGGTTTTAGTCGTAGTGCGCCTTACCTTAGCCACGTCTAAAAGTAACTCGTTTTCGGCAATGAACTTTCTGGGGCGGTGCACAATCTGCTCGACTGAAGTAAGCGCAGACTCAATTTCGATTATCCAGTCGTCCTGCATTTGAACGGACTGCGTAAAATTGAAGTGCGAAACGCTGTTTTCACCACCGCGCAGGGCGGCAATAAACCTATCCAACTCGTCCTTGTCGTCGCCTATTTTATTTAAAAATTCGTTCAAAAAATCTTTATTCATATCCCACCTAAAAATTCAGCCCAACCCGCTAAGGTCAGGCTTGAAACTTTGGTTAAAGCTTTGCAGTTATTATTATGTGCAAAATTTAAGTTTAAGACATTCTCAAAAGCTCGTTGACGTAATTTACGCAATAAGGCATAGAACCTTCGCCGAACTTAGTATTAAAGAACACAATCAACTCTTCCAACTCGTTGTGCAAGAAAGGCAGGTTGAGCGCGTTAAACTTACGCAAAATTTTGGAAGTGATAATAAAGTCGATACCGCCCACTTCGCTGCCGCCGCACGCCATATAGACGGGCACGAACAAGCCGAGCTGTTTCATAATACGGTTACCAAAGCTGATTTTAAATTTATCTCTGATAAACGCGTCAAGCTCACGAATAAGTGCGTAATTCTTCTCCGAAATACGGTTTTCCTTATGAGCCCTTTCAAACAAGCTATCTAAGTAGCTGTAAGAGCAGTTAAAACTCTGCGTTAAGGGTGCGTCGAAATAGTCTGCCTTTTGGTTGAGTTCGAGAGTTACTGCACGGTCGTAAACCTTATCGGTGATTGTAAAGGTCGAGTCGTCGTTATTTGCAGTACCGATAAACCAAACGTTCTGCGGAACAAGGAACTTGCCGTATACGACGTTTTTGGGGTCGTCGGAACGAGGCGCGGCGATAAGGTCGATAAGCCATTCTGCCACGTCGGGCATTTCCATAATGGAAAGGAAATCAGCAAAATAGTACTCAATACGCGCCAAGTTCATTTCGTCGAGAACGATAAAGTTGGGGTCTTCCCTTAAGGAAACTTCGTAAAGTGACGCCAAGAAGTCGGTTTCGTTAAACTTTTTGGTGAATTCGTTGAAGTAACCAACCAAATCGGCACGGTCACGCCAGGAAGGCTGAACGGACACGATTGAAGTGTTATTGTTAAAGAATTTACCCATTGCATAGGGCAATGAAGTTTTACCTGTACCGGATATACCTTCGAGAATGATTACCTTAGAAGTTGCCAAACCTGCAAGGAAAACCCTAATCGTCTCTTCCGTATAGTACAGTTTTAACTGCGATGCGGCAAAGTTGACGAAACGCTTAACAACTTGCGGAAGCGAAATCATATCTTCGTCGTTCATATAGACGACGTTGGGGTTGCGCTCGTACTTTTCGTCGAGATTGATAAGCTTTGTAAAACGGCTTGCGTTCGTTACCGCTTCTTCCGTTTCGCCTTCTGTAGTTTCGGGTGCGGAAGTATCTGTCTGCCCTGCATTTTCAAGCTGACCGTACTGACCAAGCTTTAATGCAAAGATTTTGCTCTTTTCTTTAACGAGTTCGTCTGCCTGCTCTTTAAGCCTTGCAATCTCTTCCAAGAGCATATCCTTATCTACTTCCTTTGCACGGAAGAAGATATAGCGGCGGACGAGTTGGAACAGCCTATAGCAAACGAAGAACAAAAACGCAATGTTGGCAATGGAAACAAGGATAAAGCATATCCAGCCCCACACGTCGAAACTGCCGATTGCGTTAGCGAGCGTAACGATATAGCCGTCCTGCTTAATGCCGTTATGGTCGTAGCCAATGACGTCCCCTATAAAAAGCTTATAGAAGAGAATAAAAAATTCACTTATAAAATACCATACGTTTTGCACCCACGTCCATAAAAAGTTGACGTAGTATTGAGCAAAGTTAGCCATTTACGCTGTCCTTAAATGAAATTATTAATTCCGTAATTGTGCTTTCCCTGTATAACGGTGGAAGTTAGATTAAGGGCGGAATGCTTGGCGTCGCCCCTTTGGGGAGAAGCTGTCACGTTTACGTGACTGATGCGGGGATACTATTTTGACCACGATTTATTTAAATATCAAACTCTATCGTCACTCACTTTTGTTCGTGACACTTTCCCTATTCTTTAGGGAAAGCAAGATTAAAGTCAAATTAATTTTAATAGCGGAATACCTATCTGGAAAGGAAAGAGCTTTACTCTTTAGTTTCCGTGTCCTTAGGTTCTTCAACAGGTTCTTCTACTACTTCGGCGGAAGGGGCGGAAGTGTTTGCGGCTTGCATTTCTGCCAAGAGCTCTTGACGGATACGCTCCTTTTCTGCTTCCTTTTCGGCTTCAGCGTCGGCGGCTTGAACCTTCTTTTCCTTTTTGATTACAACGATAAGATTATATACGCAGTAAGCAACGATTAAGAGTGTGGGCAGAACTATGCAGACGAAGAAACCTGCGGTAGTACCCATAAACAGGAACACGTGACCTATGCCGCTTGCCTTACCTTCGTATACGCCGACAATGTCACTTATCGAAACGGTTTCGTTACTACTTAAAGGGTTATTATCGCCATGAGTCCTATACTTAGTTACGTTACCTTGCGTATCAGTAATTACTTCAATAATACGGTGAGTATTTAATACTCTTTTTCCTGCAGATATCTCAGAAGATTCAAAAGTAATAATATCACCAACCTCAAACTCTTTTGCCTGCTCTTCGTTCACGAGCTTAATTTTAATTAAGTCGCCCTTAGCAAAGCCTTCTAACTTGCCTTCGGGAACGTAAGAAGGTTTTTCTGCATCCATTGAATCGGACGCAACGGCAAGATAAGCCGTACCGAACACTTCGGTATACTGCCCATAGCCCTTTGCCTTAGAGCGAATGGATACGATTGCAAGAAACGCCGCAAAAACGAGAACGATTGCAATCACTACGTCTAAAACTATATTTAAAATCTTCTTTGTCTTAGCTGTCATTTTAATTTACCCTGTAAATTATTATGGCATAATACTATACCATAAGTATATTTTATCACATTTGCAAGCGTAACGCAATAGCAATTACAAAGATTTTTGATTAAAATGATAATTTTATTAAAAAAATGTGCGTTGTAAACTTATTAAAAGGCACTACACCTTTTGGTATAGTGCCTTTTAATAAATATTTACCAAATTAAGAAATGTTATTTTAAGAAGACTGAGCAGTTTTCTGAGCGAAATCAAACTTTAAACCAACACCTGACAAATTAGCTGAATTAGTGGTCTTAACATCTGCATTGTTACCATCTAAATAAACCATTACTTTAACAGCAATATAATAGTTGCTATTTGTTATACCGCCTAAATCTACACCATTAATACCTAATCCATCAACTGCTGAAACTTCAACTTTTGTCCAATCACCTAAATCACCCCAAGTAGTTGTTTCGCCTTGCTTTTTAGGTGCTACAGTTTGATATAAGAATACCACGTTAATAGGAACATCTTTACTATCATCAAATGTAGGAGTCATTGTTGCATTAACATTTGATACAGCAATGGAACCAACTGAAACAGATATGCACATATCAGCCACAACAACGTATTTACTAAAAGTTGAAGCCGTTAAAGCTTCTTTGGTTTCAGCATTTATTGCACCGTTATCCGAATTAGTACCTTGCGCGGTATACCATGTAGACTCCGTTACAATACTAGGACCAGACGCTGTCCCACCTTCTTTCGTAGGGTCTACTAATTGTGCAGGCTCTGAATTATCATAAACTTTATAAGCCGAAGGTAAAAGTTTAGTATTATTATTTGTAGGGTTTAAAGTAATATTATCTTTACCATTTGCTAAATCAGAAGTACTCGTACCAATAATAAGGTAAGCATTATCAGTATGTACATCAATTTGTAAACCAGTCGCTGAAACATCTTCATTTGATGTGAACCATGCAAAAGTTGAGCCTGCGGAAAGGGCAACAGCCGCTACTAATGCACAAGCCGCACCTACGATTTTTTTTGTTGCTTTCATTTTTTATTCTCCTTAAACATTTTTATTGATTTTAATATACGGGGCTTGCCCGATTTGGTACTCACTTAGGACTCTGGGATTGCCACGCAACGCTTTGCGTTGCTCGCAATGACGGTGGTTATCCTGGGATTGCCGCATAACACCGAAAGTGTTGAGCGCAATGACGGTTATATTTGGGTTTGACCTATGTGCGTCATTGCGAACGAAGTGTGGCAATCTCGTCGGGTATACGCGGACTTTTTGTTTGGTCACGCTTAGGACTTTGGGATTGCCGCATAACACCAAAGGTGTTGAGCGCAATGACGGTGGTTATTCTGGGATTGCCGCGCCGACATAAAGTCGGCTCGCAATGACGGGTTAGCGTAATGACGAATTAAGTATCTGCGCCTTTGAAAGTCATACTCATTTTCATTGATTCGGGCAGAATTTCGGAAACACATTCCCTATCCCAACCTTCAAGCCATATTACTATGGTAAAGCGCTGAACGTTGCTGCCATCGGTTACGTTGCCGGGTGAAAGCGTATATTCACCCTTGCGCTGCATTACGCACCTATCACTTTCAAAATTCCTTACGAGATAATCGTTACTGTACGCTTTGGTGCGTTCCTTTAACGTAGCTTCTTCGTCGTCGTTTATTTCGGCTTTCTTATAAATAGTCGTTGCCGCATTATCCGAAAGTTTATGCTTGCCGTCGATTACCATTACACGGACGGCTTCGTCAATATGAACGTTAGCCGCATTATTGCCCGTTATAACTTCGTCAATGTTTATGGACATATCAACGGTTACTGCACGGTTTGAAAGGTTTACCAAATATAAACTGAATGCAAAGAACGAAACGATTTCTTTATCTGCAAATACGGTATGTACGCCTTCTTGCAGGGCTATATCGTCGGGGATATTTTGCGCATAGCCCGTTTGACTATAGGCAAGCTGTTTGCCAGCCGAAGGGTCCCAAGTTACGTCTCTATAACGCCCTAAAACGGGTATTTCCAAATGGTCGGTAAGCCCCGTTAAGTCTTCGTTATAGGTCAATGAAAGCTTTGTGCTTTCGTCGTTATGTATATCGACTACGAAATTTTTTGCTTCGTTTGCAAAAACCGAAAAGCCTGCAAACACGAGTGAAATGGCAAGCGCAATAGGTATTATGATTTTGGATAGCTTTATCCACTTTAATCTTTTATTCCACTTCACGCCGACCACCCGTCTGCAATAACTTTATTCGTACCTTATATCCAAGCGGTTTATATTAAAACCATTTTAAATTGTCCGTAATAAATAAAAAAACCAAAACTTTTCCCCTTCACGTCGGGAACAGCTTTGGCAACTGACAACCATTGGCAACCCTTAACGTGCCTTTAGGTTCTTAAGCTTTGCGTCCTGCCCTTTCGGACAGTTTGCTCTTATCAATTTATTCTTATGTATATTCTATAACATCTTTTGTGTTTTGTCAACACTTTGTATAAAATTATTTTATAAAAATTATACAATTTTTTAATATGTGTATCGGTTTTGGGGCGTGCGCAATTATTTTTGAAGCATCAAACTCTATCGGCACTATCGTGCCACTTTCCCTATTCTTTAGGTAAAGCAAGGTTAAGGTTATATAATTTATATAATCAAACTCTTCAGTCCCTGCGGGACAGCTTCCCTATTCTTTAGGGAAGCCAAGGCACATACGTGATAACGATTAATTACAAGCCGTAGTTTTCGGGGGGCAGGGGTTTGCCGTAGAAATAACCCTGTCCGTAGCCGATTTTTAAGCCCTTTACGTAGTCTTCTATAATCTCGTCTTCTACACCTTCGGCAACAATGCTAAAGTTTTTATGCTCTGCAAAGTTGACGAGCGTTTCTACTAAACCGCCGATAAGGAAGTCGTCCTGAGCCTGTTCGATAAACTTCCTGTCGAGCTTAACCCAGTGGAATTCAAGCCCTTCAAGCATTTTAAGCGACGACATTTCCAGACCGAAGTCGTCGATTGCAATCTTAAAGCCCATCTGCGTAAGCTTGAGTATGTTTGACGAAACTTCCGCAACCTTATCGAACATTGCGAACTCAACGATTTCCATACAGATGTTTGCCGCAGGAATTTTGTAACGCTTATATACCTTTCGGAATTCTTCCGCAAGGTGTGGATACATTAACTGCTTGGGCGAAAGATTGAGCGTGAATACCAAATCTTCGTCTTCGGGGTGTTCGCGGTAGTGCTTGGTCTGCATTTTGAGCATTTCTTCAAACGCCCAAGTACCTATCCAATTTATATCGCCCGTCTGCTCCATAATGGGTAGGAACCTTGCAGGCGTCAACAGACCGAGCGTAGGGTGTTCCCAACGCACGAGCGTTTCATATGCGGTGACTTTACCCGTCGAGAGATTGACGATTGGCTGATAGTACAGCGTGAACTGGTGACCCTTGATTGCAAGCTTGATTTCTTGATACTGCTTGTACTCTTCCGTCTGCGTTTCGGCAAGCTTTTCGGAATAAATTTCGTACTTGTTGAAACCTTCTTTGGTCGAGTTTAAGGTGGCAAGCTCTGCATTCTGCAACAGCGTCTTGCTGTCGGGGCAGAACTCGTTATTGCTCGCTATACCGACGTTGACGTTAATGGTCATCTTCGTTCTTGTTAAAAGCACGACGGGGCGGTTACATTCGGTGATGATGGACAGAGCTACGTTGGACGCACCTTTGTTATCCATATGCTCTTCAATGAAAATCGCAAGGCGGATATCGTCGTAGTCGCAGATTTTCGAGCCGTGCGGAATTACCGCCATTATTCTGTCCCTTAAGGTCATTGAAATCTTCTTGACCTGTCTTTCGCCGAGAGTCGACTTAAGCTCTGCAAGTCCGTTAATTTGCACGATTATTACGGTGAAGTGCGTATCCGACTTTGCCATAGCATACTTGTGTTCGAGCATATCTTCGAACCCTAATCTGTCAAACTCTTTAATTTTAAATTTTTCGGCAATAAGACGGTTGCGGTCCCTTTTAATACCTATAATTAAAAAGAACACAGCTACGCAGCATAGCACGAAAAACAGCCCCACTATTAAATAGTAGACGCCTTGGTCGAGATTAAGTTCAGCGAGTAACGAATTACGCATATTGCACCCTTATCGTAATATTATTGATTATTGCTTGTTATTTCTTGTCTTGCTGTGCGGCGACGACTTGCTTATAGTCGAACGTGTCGATAAATTTTGCGGCGTCGTCGGGCTTTAAGGACTTACTTATTAGCCAACCTTGAATGGTGTCGCAACCGAGATAGTTAAGCATATCGAATTCCTTGCAGGTTTCAACGCCTTCGCAAATGGTCGTTCCGTTTAAAAGCTTTGCTATGTTGGTTATAAACTTGATAATTGCCTGACTTTCTCTGCTGACAAGGACGTCTTTGACGAATTCCTTATCAATCTTAATCGTCGATATAGGCAACTTTTTGATATACAAAAGCGAAGAATATTCCGTACCGAAGTCGTCTAAGTGAACCATTATGCCTTTCTCGGTCAAGACGGTTAGCTTTTTCAAGGTTTCGGCAAAATTCGTCATTAAAAAGCTTTCGGTAATTTCTACGCAGATTGCACCCTGCTTTAAATCGTACTTACGGTAGATACGCAAAAAGTTATCTATAAAGCCTGCCTGCATAAGCTGAACGGGCGAAACGTTTAACGATACGCTGACGTTTTTACCTTCTATTGACTTGGCGAATTTCATGCCTGTATCAAAGATGAAATCGCCGAGCTGAACCATCGCGCCCGTACGCTCTGCATAGGTTATAAATGAGAAAGTGTCGACGTTGACGTTCCAACTCTTCTTAACCCTGAAAAGCGCTTCAAAGCCTTCAATTCTCGCTTCCTTTATGCTGTACTGGGGCTGGTATTCCATTTCGAACGCGTCTTCGGAAAGCATTTGCTTTATGTCGAACGTGACGAGATAACGCGTGTAGAGCTTTTTCTGGCTTTCGTGGTAGACTATGTAATCGGCTACCTTGGTTTCGATTGCGCGCTGACGGGCTGCGTCCGCCGCCTTGAATGCGTACTCGAAATTTAAGGGGTTCATAGTTTGGTCGCACATAGCAAACCCACCCTTCATTTCAAGCGTAAACAGGTTATCGTCTACCTTTAACGGCTCGTTAATGTATGTAAAAATGTCGTCTAAATCGGTCATTAAAATATCTAACTTTTTACCGTCGGGATAAGCAAGTCCGATATAGCCGAAGTCTAATTCAAAAGCGTAATTGAACTTTTCTTTAGCCTTCTTTAATATTATCTTTTGTATGTCGATAGCCATTTGTTTACCGAACAGAGTTTTAATCTGGTCAAGATTTCCGATAAACAAAATGCCAAGCAAGGTGCGCTTGCCCTTTGCTATAAAGCTTTCAAACACGTTTGAAAGCGACGCGGTAGTCATACCTGCGGACGTCGTTTCGCCCTCCGCCTTAATGAACGCGTTGGCGTTTGAAACCTTTCCGCCGTATAATTTTAACCCCTTTCTTGCGTTGATTGCCCTTAATGCAATTAAGCTGTCTTCACCCTTATCCGAAGGCAACGGCACTAAAGTGAATTGATTTTTATCCAACTTTTCGGGCGACTGAATTTCGCTGACTGTGGAATAATCCGCCTTGAATGCTCTGTTTTTTGAAACAATCTTTCCCGCTTTAGAGACGGTTAATTTATATCGGAATAAAATTACGCGCTCTTTATTGACAAGCGAATAGGCGTAACCGATAAACACTGCGGCAACGAGAACGCCGCAGACGATTAAAATTGCAACGACGTTATCCAATAAGTTTTGTACGTTTGCCTGGCTTGCAGAAAAATCGCTTGCGCACATTATTCCGTAGCCGTACTCGCCCAAGCTTATAGGCACGAAAATTAAGGTCTTTGCACCGAGCTCGGCAACAGAGACGGAATTATTGACGATACCCATTTCTGCCAGCGTTTGACCGACCGTAAATTCGGGTGACTGAGTATAAATTATTTTACCGTTAGTAGAATTATCATAGAAGGTAAAAACCGCGTAGCCTTCAAAGCCGCCAAGCGACGAACAAGAAGAAAGTACCTGTTGCTGTACCTCTTCTTCGTTAAGGCGGTTAAGTTCCTGCGTGGTGAAATTTGCATTTAATACCGACGAAAGCGAAGTGGCTTTATTGTTATATGCGGCATATTCCTGCTTGTACGTTTTGGTTGAGAATTGGTAGAATATGGCAAGAGCCGTAACAACTTCCAACAAAACTACCATTGCAATAAATATGAGCAGCTTTATTATCGTCTTATTATTAAGTTGAGGTATGTCGATTTTCTTTTTCACTTTTACTTCCTCAACCGCATAAATACGGAATAATACAATTTATATTATATCACAAATTAAATACTTGTCAACGCTATTGTTAATTTTATTTAGTTACTACAAAACAGCCCAAACGACAAAAGGTTGCCCAACACGGACAACCCTTTACACTAAAATTTGGAGCAGGCGACGGGAGTCGGACCCGCCAAAATCAGCTTGGGAAGCTGACGCCATACCGATAGGCGACGCCTGCATTTGACTTAATTAATATAGCACATAATCTTTAAAAAGAAAAGCAAATTAAAGCAAAACTTTAATTACCCGTTTAAAAATTTAGGCATTTGTTAATAAACTTTGTCGGAGGATAAAATATGAACCCGATAAACGAAAAATGCAAAAGTCTGCAAAATAATTTTTTACCGCTTAGAAAAATGTACCCTAAAAGCTATAATAAAGACAAAGTTTCGCCCTACACAAAGACCCGTGTAATTTTAATGAACGGAACGGAATTTGAATCGCAATGGTTTATGCATCAGTTTGCAAGGCACTGCGACGAACAGGAAATACTCGACGCTCTTTCTATCGTGCGAAGACAGGAACAACAGCAACAAAAGCGCATAAGCTGCCTTAAGCCTATTAATGAGAGCATACTTGAAACGACAATCTCATACGAACAGCTTGCGGTTGATTTAACGGCAACTCTTGCCCGTAACGAGAAGGACGAAAATAACATTAAAGCTTTAAACTTTGCCCTTTTAGAAGATTTTGACCACCTATACCGCTACGCTAATTTATTGAAGATTGACAAGGGCATTGACGCGGACGTGCTTGTCGGTAAGTATACTGAAATAATGCCGGGCAGACCAACCGTTGCCGAACACCGCTACCCTACCGACGATTTAAAAACGCATACGTCGGCGGAAGATTCCGACCTGTATTCTAAACTCGTCGTATCGACCATTACAGCCGCTGAGCAACAGACTATGAATTACTATATGAATATCGCCCAGTGGTATAAAAACGACTTAGGCAGAAAGCTTTATGCTGAAATTGCAATGATTGAAGAAGCGCACGTTACTCAATATGAAAGCCTTAAAGACCCTTCTTTAAGCTGGCTTGAGCAATGGGTTATGCACGAGTACTGCGAGTGTTGGCTGTACTATTCCGCATATGAAGACGAGACGGAAGAAAGCATTAAAAAGATTTGGTACGAGCACTTTAAAATGGAAGTCACTCACCTTAAAACCGCTGTAAAATTATTGCAAAAGTACGAAAACAAGACTTTTGAAAGCGTTTGCGGCAACGGTGAATTCCCTAAACTTTTAAAGCACGGCGAAAATAAGGACTATGTAAGAAGGGTTTTGGGCAGTACCGTAACGCTCACCGCAGATAATTTAGATTATAAAGATATAAAAAGGATTCCCGACGACCACCACTACTTTGACTATCAAAAATATATGGGTAACGCCGAAAAAAATCCTTCTCACCTCGTCATTGAAAAGACGATTAAAAAGCTTGGTAAAGACTACCGCTATCAAGATAGCGAACACCCCGTAAAAGAACTTAGAAGCAGAACTTGCGACAATACGAAAATAGCAAGAACTAAATAAAAACTCTATACAGTAAGGCGGCGCCAAATCAGCACCGCCTTAAAAATTAATCTATATTTTGCTCGTAATTTACTTTCGTATAGTTTCCTATCAAACTGCTTAACGAATTATACTCTGTTATCAACGTGTCCGACTTATATGCAACCATGCCGTATCTGTCTATTATTACGGTAGTTGACATATTAGATACGTCGAAATAATCAAAGAGCTTAGCATCGTCCAAAATTAGGTGACAGTTAACATCGGAATATGCAATAAACTGTTCCATATCGCCCTCCTTATCTCGGACAAAAATACCCAACACTTCAACGTCGGCATTCTGCTCTTTTACGCTGTTTAGCACAATTAAATTGTTTGAAGCCATATCGCGATTAGAAGGGTCGAAGAAGGCTAACACCACCGCCTTTTTAGTGTTTAAAATTTCCGAAAGGGTAATGGTTTCGCTGCTCGAATAATCCGTAGCCGTGAAATCCCTTGCAATATCGCCTATAGAATAATTAAATCCGTCGTTAAGCGTTTGACTAAAGACCTTAGAAGGGATTTTATAGTTTACCTGAGTACGCTCTTCGTCAGTCGTATAAACGGTGTCGCTTATATAATAACCTTGGGGCAACGTTGCAGGGTCTGCCTGTAAGGTGTATTCACCGTCTATCAAGCCGAGTATTACTTTTCCGTTACTATCGGACACGCCGCTAACCAACTCAACCCCGCTTGAATGAAGCGCAGTAATCTTTACCCCGCTTAGCACAAGCCCGCCTGCCGAAGTAACTTTTATAACGTATTCTTCGTTAGAAATAAAGTCGTCGGGATTGATATTATCGTCGTCAGGCGTGTTGCCATTATCAGGTTCCTGTGCGCCTGAATCTATTGCCGTATAAATTGCGTTTACGGTAATGTTGCCCGTTGAAAGCGTATACTCTTCCCATCTACCCGTATAACCTTCTTTAGTGGGTACTGCAGGCTCGGTGACGGACAAATCGCCTTCCTGATAATTGACGACGTCAACTTTAACACCTTCCGCCATAAACGTTACGGTGTACGTTTTAGTTTCACCGGGAATCGCCACGCCAACGTAACCTGCGTCAATTTCACTACCGTCAGAGAGCTTTAAAATAAGGTGTATTTCATCATTGATATACGCGTCAACTACGGATACGCCTTGTTCACCTTGTATACCCTGCTCGCCTTTGTCGCCCTTTTCACCTTTTAAATAGGCGAGAAAATCTTCTTCCGTACCTTCGTTCCCTGCGTCCAACCATATTTCATAGGCAGATTTTCCGTCCGCACCGTCAACGCCGTCAACGCCGTTCTCGCCAGGGTTGCCTTGCTCACCCTTCTCACCTTGAATACCTTGTATGCCTTGCTCGCCCTTTTCGCCCTGAACGCCTTGTACTCCTTGGTCGCCCTTTTCACCTTGAACGCCTTGTACTCCTTGGTCGCCCTTTTCGCCTTGAATACCCTGTATTCCTTGGTCACCCTTTTCACCTTTAAACGTAGAAAGCCAATCTTCAAAGCTAAGCGGCGAAGAGTTACCTGCTGAATTTTCGGACAAAACGTAGGCTTGATAAATCTTTTCTAATGCGGAATCCGCTTCGGATTTTGATGAACAAGCGACAAAAGTCGTTGAAACGCACGTTAAAAGCACAGCGCTCACAAGCGCAATAATTCTTTTGTTTTTCATATTCTTTTTACTATTCTTATTCTACTTACTATTCTTAACGTATTTTTTAAGCTCGCTAAACATTACCTTTTCGCCCTTGTCTGCAAGCAATTGCAAGAAATATTCTAATCTCTTAGCAGTATCGGGGTGCATAAACAAATTTTCCTTGCGTCCTAAAAAGTACTCAAGCGGACAGACATCGGTGTAATTTTTACCTTTATAAACCTTGCTCGCGGCAACCCTGTCGCATACCATTTCGGCAAAATATTTCGGCGGCATATCAATAGGGATTATAGAACCTGACTTATCCAAATCAGTCCAATATTCAAAATGATGCTTATTTCTTCCCTTGTGGTGCAACCAAGCAGGGGAATAGCCGAAAATCTCCCTTTCCCTTGCCTGCGGACTGCGAGTACCCTGCCAATATTTTGCACCGGGAATAAACTCTGACGGCGAGAATTTAGATAGGTCGTGCGTAAGCCCTTGTTTAATTAGTCCGACCTTAAAACAATTTTTTCTAACTTGCCTTCTATGCCGACAAACCGTTCTTAAATGCTTAAAAAATTTCATTTTAAATTTCTATACTTAATCCGTCGTAAGCGGCAATAACGCCGTATTTCTTTTCTATTGCTTCAAGCCTTTCTTTAATCGGGTTTGAATTATGAGAAAAATGAGTTATCACCTTAACGCTATTTCTATCTATTACCCCTGCTTGTTCAAGGCGGTTGGCTAATATCATATCGCCTTCAACGCACATATGCCTTCTTCCTTTTTCATAAGGCGCGTCTAAAAAAGTGCAGTCAAAGGCAACGAGATTTGCCTTTGCATTATTTTCCGCAAGGAATTTTATAGCATCGTCGGAAAGCTCGCCCGTGTCGTATAAATGCAAGTAGCCCTTGCCGCCTTTTTCCACGTAGTATAAAAGCGCTTCTTCCTTAGTGCCGTGCATTGCAGGTAAAGACAAAACGCGGTAATCGCCGATTTTTAAAAGTTGATAAGGCCTAATTACGTTCACTTTTACGTGAGATGAAACTTCCGACTTCAACTCTCTTCTCGTACACTCTTCAAAGACCTGCGCAACTTCGCCGTTGCCGTATATCGACAGCACTTCTTCCTTTAATACGGCGTATTTATAGCCGCGCAAAATGAAATCGTGCGCATAAAAATGGTCCATGTGCGAATGGGTAACTATTAAATTTTTAAGCGCTGAAAGGTCTACCCCGAAGTTGAGTGAATGGGTGTATGCTTCAGGGGGGAAGTCGATTGATAAATCGTTTTCGACGAGCACCTGAGTACGCGTACGAAACTCGTTAACTCCCCTTTTTCTTATTTCCTGACAATATTTACAGTCACAAAACATTGCGGGTACGCCTTCCGAAGCAGCCGTACCTAAAAAAGTAATCTTCATAAATAGCTTAAACAGGTCGATAAAAAATCGACCTGCCTTGTTTTAATTTTCTAATATTATAGTTACCGGACCGTCGTTATACTGTTCTATCTTCATATCCGCGCCAAAAACGCCTTGCTTTACGGGTACCCCCATCGAGCGAAGATTATCGGCACAGTATTCGTATAGTTCGTTCGCGCGGTGCGGCTCTTCCGCCTGAGTAAAGGACGGACGATTTCCGTGCGACGCGTCGCCGTATAAAGTGAACTGCGAAACTAATAACACTTCACCCTTGACGTCTTGAACTGATAAATTCATTTTGCCGTTTTCGTCTTCAAATATGCGAAGATTAGCAATTTTCTTTGCAATCCACTCTGCTTGCTTTTCACAGTCGCCGCATTTAACCCCCAAAAAGACGGCTAAACCGCCGTCAATTTGAGAAATAAGCTTACCGTCTACTGACAGTTTGGTTTGCCTAACGCGCTGAACGACAGCTTTCATTTTATTTATTTACTTACCAACCCTTGACATATATTCGCCTGTACGGGTATCGATTCTTACAATCTCACCTTCTTCAACGAACATAGGAACCTGAATGGTTGCACCCGTTTCTACGGTAGCATTCTTAAGAGCGTTGGTTGCGGTGTTGCCCTTAACGCCGGGTTCGCACTCGATAATTTTAAGCTCTACAAAGTTTTCAGGCTCTACCGAGAAAGCGGTACCGTGAAGGAATTTAATGGTAACCATATCGTTTTCCTTGATGTACTTTAACGCATCTTCAACCTGGTCAAGGTTAAGCGTAGTCATTTCGAAGGAATCGGGGTCCATGAAATAGTAGAATTCGCCGTCGGTGTAAGAATAGCTCATTTTTCTCGTTTCAACCTGGGCGGTTTCCAACTTTGCCGTAGGGTTAAAGGTAATGTCGGAAAGTACCTGACCGGTTACAACGTTCTTTAAGGTCGTTCTTACGAAAGCCGCGCCCTTGCCGGGTTTAACGTGCTGGAATTCGGTAACGGTGTAAACGCCCTTACCGTTGTATTCGAAAGTCGTTCCCTTCCTGATATCGCCTGCTAAAATAGATGCCATATGTTTATCTCCTTAATGATTTGCTAATACGTTATAAAATAATTAATTTTTTATCCGAGTTGGTTAAACTTACCACCCTACCGTCAGAAAGCGTAACGGTGTCTTCTATCCTTATACCTAACTGCCCTGCAATATAAACGCCGGGCTCGTCCGAAAAGACCATACCGTTTTTAAATACGTTTTTATCGCTAGGCGACAGGTTGGGAAATTCGTGAATATTAACGCCTAAGCTATGCCCAAGCGAATGGGTAAAGTATTTTGCAAGGTCATATTTTGCAAGATATTCTCTTGCTATTGCGTCGCCTTCACACCCCAACATCGATTCCGTAAATTTTTCCTTTACGAGCATATGGGCGGATAATACTTTATCGTATACCTTTTTAAACTCTTCGTGCTTGCCGTCGTCGCCGAACAAAAACGTTCGCGTACAGTCAGAACAATACCCGTTGATTTTGCAACCGAAGTCGATAAGAATTGGGTCGCCGAACTTTAGTACGCTTTTGCCCGTCTCGTGATGGGGAACGCTGCCGTTTGCGCCGAATGCACAAATTGTTTCAAAGCTTGTACCACTCGCACCGTGCTTTCTCATTAGAAATTCAAGCTGAGCAGCCACCTCGTTTTCAGTCATACCTTCTTTAATCAAGGGTAACAATTCTTCAAACGCCCTATCGGTTGCCAGGCACGCGAGTTTTATATTTTCGATTTCGCCTTCGTCTTTAACAGCCATTGCGTCCCTAAACGCTATAGAGCTGTCCACTACGGTAAAACCGCTATTAACTAATTTATTGTATTCGTTTGCGCTAATTCTGTCAAGCGGCATTGCAATCGTCTTATATCCGCTTAAAAGCTCTGCTAAAGAAATCCCTTTGGGATATTCCAAAACGTCTATACCGCTACCGCTAAGCGATTTTTGCGCCGCTTCTAAATAGCGGCTGTCGGTATAGAATTTTGCACCGCAATTATCGCAGATAACTAAACCGAAAGAACTTGCAAAGCCCGTTAAATAGAACCTTAAATCTTCCTGCTCAGTGACCAAAGCGTCGGCGTTTACGCCGTCAAATACCTTTTTCGTTCTGTTAATCATCTTTCTTTACTATCGACTATTTTACCAAAAATATCTTTATATGTCAACAGTATTATAAATTTCTTTCATCGTTCGGGCGTCTTCCGCCTGAGTTCCGTCCGATTCGCTTACAATGTACGGCTCTAACTTTAGCTGTTTAAGGGCAACTGCCAAAGGCGCAAATTCAGGACCGTATACGGTATCGTCAAAGGTCAAATGTTTGATTTCGCCCTTGCCGCCGTACATTATTTTTGAAAAATGAACGTGGAAATTTTTAACCCTGTCGTAGCCTAATTCTGCAATCATATACTCAAGGCGGCTTTTATAATCTTCAACCGTGCGTAAGCTGCCCTGCTCCCTTGCGTTTATATGTCCAAAGTCGATTGCAGGCACGAAAATTTTGTCTATCTTACAGAATTCAACCACTTCTTCCAAAGTGCCGATTTGCGCAAGCTTACCCATCGTTTCAGGGCAGAAATACATATCCTCAAACCCGTTCAAATATATATAGTCGCGCAAAACCTTCAATTTGTCTGCGGTACGCAAAACGGCTTCTTCTCTCGTTGCCTTGCCCTGTGCGGCAGGGTGAAATACAACCCTTTTACCGCCTAAAAGTTTTAAGTATTTTGCACTCTGCAAAACATAGTTATAGGACTTTTGAGCCACTTCATCGTCGGGGTTTGCAAAGTTGATAAAGTATGGCGCGTGGGCGCTTATCTCTTTACCGCTTGATAAAAACGCTTCGCCTATCTCGATTGCCTTACCTTCCGAAAGGGTTACGCCCCTGCCGAAAGAATATTCAAAACAATCAAGGTTGAATTTATTTAAATAGTCGGGTGCCTGTGCAGTATGCTTATAGCCCATTTCGTAAAAGCTTAAGCTGTTGCCGCTCGGTCCAAACTTAATCATTAGCGGTTTCACCACCTTCAATCTTTTCTTCCTGTTCTTTATCGCAATCGTCGCAGACAGCTGTTTCTTCGGTTGCAACTACTTCTGCAGTAGTTTCTTCGGAAAATTCTTCTACCGCAGTCTCTTCGGAAACTTCTTCAACTACTACTTCTTCAAAAACTTCTTCAACTGCCACTTCTTCGGTTGCAGGCTCTTGAACAATTTCTTCTGAAACAGCTTCCGCAACTTCCGTTGCTTCTTCTACGCTTTCATTTGTAGATTGTATGTCTGCCGCAACCTGAGCGCTTAACTCTTCTGCAGAAGAGAATTTTTCAATCTCGCGGATAAAGGAAATAAAATTGACGGTGAGTACTTTGCCGTACAAGTCGCCTTCATAGCCTTCTAAGTAGGTTTCAAGCGCAACTCTGTTGTCTTCAAAAGTAGGGCAGTCGCCAAAGTTAGCTACGCCGTTATAGACCGTTCCGTCAACTTCGCAGCTTACGTTATATACGCCGAATTTAACGGGATATTTCCAGTCAGGGTTAACGATATTCACCGTAGGATATCCCACGACGGAAGTGCCCCTGCCTGCGCCCTTTACAACTTCGCCGCTTAAGGAATATTCCCTACCTAAAAGCTTTGCCGCCTTTTCCACGTCGCCGTTATCAAGGCAGGATTTAATCAAAGTCGTACTGATTTTTTCGCCGTCTAAATCGACGTCCTTTACGTTCATATACCAAACGCCGTTCTCGTCGTCTTCGGCATAATTTTTAAGGGTTGACGCCTTGCCTTTTGCACCTGCGCCAAAGCGGAAATCTTTACCACTCATATACGCCTTAACGTTGATTTTATCTTCAATTTCGGAAAGGAAATCGAGCGCTGCGATTTTTTTGAAATCGTCGTTGAAATCAATTGCAAGCACGAACTTGACGTTGAACTCTTCAAGCATTTTAACCCTTTCTTCAAAGGAATACAAAAGCTTACCGTTCTTGCCGTCTTTGAACATCATAACGCCCAAATCGAGTCCGTTAATCTTTGCCTGCAGTTTAGCCTTTTTAAGCAGTTCCCTGTGTCCGACGTGAATTGCATCGAAACAGCCGAGCACTATAAGTGCAGGAAATTCGTATTGGTCTTTTCCGTACTCAATTATTTCTAACATAATTTAGTCCTCACTTTCATAATTCCGCCGTTCACTTCGCTTATGCCGTAAAACGAGCCGTTCGGGGCGTAAATTTTATATAGTCCGTCAACTTGACAGCATTCTATCGAAATGCCGTTAAATAACTTTTTTGCTTCTTTCTCGGAAAGATTTACGCAGGGGTAATTAATTATACCGTCACATGGAATTAAATACCTTTCTACGTTTTCGCTGTTTAGCTCTTCCGTTCTGACCGAGTTCTCGATATTGAACGGACCGCTTGCCGTCCTTATAAGCGAACTCATCGCCGCGCAAGTGCCGAGCGCGCAAGCCATATCCCTTCCTATTGAACGGACGTACGTTCCGCCGCCGCAGACGATTTCTACAGAGCACTCATTCCCTTCATAGTTTAAAAGGGTTATAGCGTCAATTTTTACCTTTTTAGGCGGAAGCTCAAATTCAACGCCTGCACGGGCAAGCTGATATCCGCGTTTTCCGCCTATATTTTTTGCGCTGTACTTGGGCGGAACCTGCATTATCTCGCCCGTCAGCGTAGGAAGTACGGCTTCTATCTCTTCACGGGTTGGAATTCTTCCGCCGCTTTTTAAAAGCGTACCCGTAGTATCCAACGTGTCGTAATCTTCACCGAAGCGGAAGGTTGCAACGTACGTTTTAGTTTTGGTTAAAAGATAATCGAAAAGCCTTGTGGCGTTGCCTACCGCAATAGGTAAAACACCGCTTGCCATAGGGTCTAACGTGCCCATATGCCCGCACGAATTACCCGTTATACGTTTGATACAGGCAACTTCTCTTGCAGAAGATACGCCTTTCAATTTATTTATGTTTATAATACCGTTCATAACTGCTGATATACGGCGTGAGTAATTCTGTCGATTACTTCTTCCAACTCACAGCAGAGCATACAGCCGCTTGCAAGAACGTGACCGCCGCCGCCAAACCTTGCCGCAACTGCATTCACGTCGGTACGGCGGGAACGAAGCGAAACCTTGTATTGATTTCTCTTTACTTCCATTATCGCAACCGATACTTCAACGCCTTCGATTGATAAGGGATAATCCACAAACCCTTCCGTCTGGCTCTTATCGGTACCCGTTTCTTCGAAATCTTTTTGAGTAACGGTCAAAAATACGAGCTTGTCCTCTAACTCAAAACGCATTGAATTGAGTACCCTTCTATAAAGCATTGCCCTTGCCTTTGATTGGCAATTAAACATCTTATATCCGATTTCGTATAAATCGGCACCGCAGTCCTTTAATAGAGCAGCCACCTTATATGTGTTAGAGCTTACGTCCTTATGCGAAAAATTACCGCTGTCCGTCAGCAACCCCATTGCAAGCAAATCTGCAATTTCTTTGGTGATTTCAAAGCCTGCCGCCTGCAAAATTGAAGGTAATATTTCGCAAGTAGCCGTGCTATCGGGCAAGACGTAATTATATTTTGCAAAACCTTGATTAGATACGTGATGGTCGATATTTAAGGTTTTGCCCTTAAATTGTAAATATGATAATTCAAAACCGCCTATTCTATTGAGTTCTGCACTGTCTACGGTCACGAACAAATCAATATCATTGAGTGTAACGGGAATTTCGGAATAGTAAACGTCCATACCTGATAAAATGGAAAGACGCTTAGGCGGTGCCTCTTCAAGCAACATATACGCCTTTTTACCCGCGTTTTGCAGAGCTTTGCAGAGACCGAAGCCGCTGCCGAGCGCGTCTCCGTCGGGGCGAACGTGGCAGGCTACGACTACGTTTTTTGCACTCTTTAAAACTGCCGCTATTTCACTCAACGAATTATTTCTCATCGGAATTACTCTCTTCGTTTTCTATATTCTTTAAAAGCCTGTCAATCTTTTCGCCGTATTCCATACTTTCATCGAGAACAAACCTTAACTCAGGTACGGTACGCAACCTTAAAACCTGCGCTAAAGAATGCCTGATATGCCCTGCGTTAGCACATAAGATGGCAAAGCTTTCACGCTTTCTCTCTGCGTTGGTATCGTAAATACTAACGTAAATTCTTGCCGTCTTTAAATCGGGCGCAACGTCTGCTTCCGTTATGCTTATAATAGCGCTAAGCTCGGGATACTTATTCCTTAAATCGTATGCAATTACGTTGTAAATTTCTTCGCGGAATTGACTTGACAGTCTCTCTCCTCTGTTACCCTTCATTTCTACCCCAAAAATTACTTCTTTGCAGTTATCTGTTCAACCGAATAGCACTCGATAATGTCGCCTACGCGAATATCGTTAAAGCCTTCGATTGCGCAACCGCATTCATAGCCCTTGGCAACTTCTTTGACGTCGTCTTTAAAGCGCTTAAGCTGTTGAACGTTGCCTTCTACTACTAATACGTCGTCGCGGTAAATTCTCAGCTTGCCGCCGCGAATAATTTTGCCGTCCAAAACGTAGCAACCTGCAATATTGCCGACGCCTGTGATTTTGAACGTCTGGCGCACTTCGCACTTGCCGAGATATACGTCCTGATATTTGGGCGTAAGCATACCGTTTAAAGCAGCTTCCACGTCGTCTAAAAGGTCGTAGATAATTCTGTACATTCTCACGTCGACCTTGCTTGCTTCGGCAGTGGCTTTTGCCTTTGCGTCGGGACGGACGTTAAAGCCTAAAATAATTGCGTTAGACGAGTCTGCAAGCATAACGTCCGATTCGGTTATTGCGCCTGCGCCGCTGTGAATTACTTTAACCTGTACTTCTTCGTTAGAAAGCTTAACTACGGACTGTTTAACCGCTTCTACAGAACCCTGAACGTCGCCCTTTACGATTAAGTTAAGCGTCTTAATATTGCCTTCCGCAATCTTATTGAATACGTCGTCGAGCGAAACTTTAGAAGTACTGCGAATCATATCTTCGCGTTCCTTTCTCTTTCTTTCGTCAAGTACGGACTTGATAAGTTCCTGAGATACTGCGAAAATCGAATCGCCTGCGTTGGGAACTTCTTCAAAGCCGAGCACGTAAACTGCGTCGGAAGGACCTGCAACCTTAACCGTCCTACCCTTATCGTCTATCATTGCGCGGACACGGCCGGTTACGGTACCCGAAATAATGTTGTCGCCTGTGTGCAAAGTACCGTTTTGAATAAGTACGGTTGCAACGGGACCCTTACCCTTATCGAGCTGAGCTTCGACTATTACGCCGCGAGCTTCTCTTTCAGGGTTAGCGAGAAGTTCTTTCATTTCTGCAACCAAAAGGACGGTTTCAAGCAGGTTGTCAATACCTTGACCGGTCTTGCAGGAAATTTCGCATACCTGAGTATTGCCGCCCCACTCTTCGGGAACGAGCTCGTAAGCGGTTAAATCTTGTTTAATCTTATCGGGATTAGCGCCGACCTTATCCATCTTGTTTATTGCAACCACGATGGATACGCCTGCCGCCTTAGCGTGGTTGATTGCTTCGATAGTCTGGGGCATTATGCCGTCGTCTGCCGCAACGACCAAAATAACGATATCAGTTACCATAGCGCCGCGAGCTCTCATCGCAGTAAACGCTTCGTGACCGGGCGTATCGATGAAGGTAATGCTCTTACCCTTAACGCTAACAGAGTACGCGCCGATATGCTGGGTAATGCCGCCGGCTTCGCCGCTGGTTACACTTGACTTTCTTATATAGTCCAAAAGCGAAGTTTTACCGTGGTCAACGTGACCCATAACCGTAACGACGGGTGCACGGGGAACGAGACTTTCGATTTCTTCGACCGTATCCTCCTGCTTTTCGGAGAGAATTTCTTCTGCAGTCTTTTCGGGCTTATATTCAAGCTCTACGCCGATACCTGCCGCAAGTATTGCCGCCGTATCGAAATCGATAGACTCGTTAACGGTCTTCATAATGCCCTCTTTAAAGAGCATCTTGGTTATTTCTACGGCGGTTACGCCGATTTTTTCCGAAAGTACTTTTAAGGGAATGTCGTTTGTAGTGACAACTGCGTGGTCGATTTTAATAGCCTGTGTAGACTGTGCACCCTTTGCCTTTTTAACCCTTAACTTTCTATATCCACTCTTATCCTCGTCGAAGTCTTCAACGGTAACGCCCTGCTGTTTAGCAAGCGCCCTTTTGGATATTGCGTGTCTATCCTTTTCAACGTAAGTCTTTTCATAGGACTGTTTCTTCTTATCAGGGCCAAACGCCTTAGACGCAGGCTTGGTAGGTTGGGGCGCAGCAGGTGCAACATATCTGGGCTGTGCAGGTCTGTTCGCACCGCCCGTTGTCGGCTTCTGACCGCCGTATGCGGGATTTTTAGGTCTATCCTGCCTTGCGCCGTTATCCTTATTGACGTACGTTTTAGGTGCAACCTGAGACGCCTTTGCAACTATGAACGAAGGCCTTGCAGGCTTTGCAGCTTCTGCCGCAGTATTTTCGGCTTTTGCTTCGGACTTGGGTTCTGCTTTCTTTTCTTCAACCTTATCCGCCTTTTCGCCCTTTTCTGCCTTTTCTTCAGGCTTTTTAGGTTCTTCTTCGGCAGGTTTAATCTCTTCTGCCAGCGAAGTATCTTCAACTGTAACAGGTTCGGCAGCTTGGGGCTTAACCTCTTCAACAGGCTTTTCTGCAACTACAGCTGCCGCCTCTTTTGCAATTCTCTCTTCTTCGGCGCGCTTTGCTATGCGGGCATTGTCAAGCTCGGTCAGGCGTTTTAAAATATCGCCAACCGCTTTTTCAGCCGACGAAACCTTTTTAATAAGCTCGTTAGCCGTGCCGTCAGACAGCACCTTTGATATATTTACAATGTTCTCATAGTTTTTTGCCATTATTTATGACCTCTCCGTAAACAATTCGTAATCTTCACCAACGTTATCGCAAATAGCTTTTGCAAGCTGGTAATCTTTTATTGCTGCGACCTTACAGCCTTCCCTATGGACGGCGTTTTCAAGCCCTGATTTGCAAATTATAAGCGGACAATTAAATCTGTTTTTAAACTTAACTGCAAGCTTAAACGTATTTTCCGATGCGGTTGAACAGACCAACACAAGGTAAACGCCCTTTTTTAACAGGTCTACCGAACCGCTGCCTAACGCAATCTTTCTCGCCCTAAGGCAAAAGCCTATATAAGTTTTAACTTTGTCGTCCAAAGTATTCCTCCTCGATTGCCGTATAAACGCTATCGTCCACACTGCAAGCGAAAGTCTTATTCAAAAGACGGGATTTTTTTAATTTTTTAATACAGTCGGGATTATCGCAAATATACGCACCCCTACCCGGCGCCTTTGATGAAAAGTCTAAAAATACTTTTCCGTCCGCATCTTTTACGATACGAAGCATCGCCTTTTTTTCCTTAAGAGAACGGCAGGCAATGCACTGCCTTAAGGGAATCTTTTTAACCTTAGGCATATATTATTCTTCGCCCTGCTCACCCGTTTCTTCTTCACCTACGCCAAAGCCGAGCTTTGCCGCCGCAGACTCGCTCTTAACGTCTATCTTCCAACCGGTAAGCCTTACCGCAAGACGGGCATTCTGACCGTCTCTGCCGATTGCAAGAGAGAGCTTGTCGTCAGGTACGACTGCCATAGCCGTATTTTCACCTTCAAGCTGAGTTACGGAAATAACCTTTGCAGGGGAAAGAGCCTTTGCGATAAATTCCAAAGGATTCTCGCTCCAGGGAATAATATCAATCTTTTCGCCGTTAAGCTCTTCAACTACCGCGTTTACCCTTGCACCCTTGTTGCCTACGCAAGCGCCGATAGCGTCAACTCTGGGGTCTTCGGAATAGATAGCGATTTTAGTTCTTGCACCGGCCTCTCTGCTTACTTCCTTAATCTGAACGGTACCCTGCTTGATTTCAGGCACTTCTTCTTCAAAGAGCTTGCGTACAAGACCTGCAGACGAACGGCTTACAAGCACCTGCGCACCCTTAAAGCCACTCTTAACGCGCTTAACGAAAACTTTAATCTTATCGTTTACGTTGTACTTTTCGCCGGGGACCTGGTCGGAAGGCAACATCAAGCCTTCAACCTGACCCTTGCCGAGTTCAACGTATACGTTTTTAAGGTCAATCTTTCTAATCGTACCGACGACAAGCTCGCCTTCCTTATCGGAAAATTCGCTCATAGCGGCGTCGCGCTCGGTCTCGTGCAATTTCTGCAAGATAACCTGTCTTGCAGTCTGTGCGGCAATACGCGAAAAATCTTTAGGAACGAATTTTTCAGTAAGCTTATCGCCGACCTTTGCAGTCTTTTTGATTTCGTGAGCCTCTTCCAAAGTTATTTCGCAATCCTTATCCGCAACTTCTTCAACCACAGTCTTAACCGTATAGAACTCGATAGAACCTTTTTCAGGGTTGAGCTTTACGTCGACTTCGCCAACGGGACCCTGCGCCTGCTTTTTGCAAGCCGAAACCAAAGCGTTACGAAGCGCTTCTAAAAATACTTCCTGGGGGATACCCTTTTCCTTTTCAAGTTCTGCTAAAGCCGCGAAAAAATCCTTGTTTACCATTTTATTTTTCTCCTGATTTAATCTAAATTGCCTGTACCGAGCTATTAATATTTAGCGCGGGTTAATCGTCAAATTTGATTGCCTTATTGATTTTTGCAATCTTATTTCGTTGTATTTTTACCGTCTCTTTTGAAGTGGTAATCGTAACTGCGTTGTCGTCGAATTCGTCTAACACGCCTTCTATAAACTTTTTGCCCTTTAAAGGCGCGTAAAGCTTAATTTCAACTTCTTTACCTAAATTTCTTTCAAAATCACGGTAGGTTTTAAAAGGTCTGTCAAGTCCGGGACTTGATACGTTAAGCGTATACGGCTCGCCAAAGCTTGGGTCAAGTTCGTCCAACGGGTCGGATATAGCGTTGTGATATTTTTCACAAGTATCAAGGTCGACCCCGTCTTCCGTTTCGATATACACAGTTAAAGCGGCTTGCTTATTATCAAACGCCACTTCCACGATTTCTATACCCATAGGCTGAGCTATTTTTTCAAGCAGTGCGGATACTTCTTCTAAAGGTTTAAAATTCATAAATTTCCTTTATTACGACGATTGAGTGCCCGTCAAGGCACTCAATCTTATTAAATAAGTATTAAGCTTGTTATAATTATAACACGCCCGTTTTCATTTGGCAAGTTTTAACATAGGTTTGGTAAAGATTTTTTTAATTTTATAAGTTCTATGAATATCTTTGCCGTAGTCAAAGCATCGTCAATCGCCCTATGATGATTGAACGTAATTCCAAAGTAATCCGCAACGGTGTTAAGCTTATAATTCGAAAGCCTTAAAAGCTGCTGAGAAAGCGGGATAGTATCGAATATTTTTCTCTCGGGAACGTAGCCGCAGATTGAGCAATAATAGTCGATAAACTTAAAGTCGAAGTTTGCGGCGTTATGCCCAACTAAATAACACCCGTCGATAAACTTGAAAAAGTCAGGCATAACCTGCTGATAGGTAGGCGCGTCCGCCACCATGTCCTGGTCGATTCCCGTAAGAGAAATTATCTCTTGAGAGAGCTTTCTTTCGGGGTTTATAAAGGTAGAAAAACTCTCTTTGATTTCGCCGCCTATAATCTTAAACGCACCGATTTCTATAATTCTGTCCATATTGCCGCCAGAAGGCGAGCTGTTTAAACCCGTAGTTTCAAGGTCGAACACGACGAAATTGTTCTGCTTAAGGCAGTCGGGCAGGCTCGTGTCCGTAAAGAAATCGTTTTGAGTAAAGTCGATGTAAGGTTGGGGAAAGACGTTTTCGTAATACTTAGGCACGGGCTTTGACTGCCGTTTTTCAGGCACGAAGCCGTTAGGCACTCTGCCGAAATCAACGGTTAGCGCAGTAGGTCTTATCTCGCCGTTGTACAGTTCGGTTTTACAAGTTAAAACTATACTGTCGCCCACCTTTAATTCCCTTATTTTATCTATGCTCTTCTGCCTGCAGAAGTATGCAAAACGCATAGTCGCCGTCATATCGTTTATGGTAAAGCTGAACATAATTCTCTCTTTACCGTTCGAGTTGGTTATAGTTCTCTCTCTAACGCTTAAAATTTCACCGCAGACGACGACTTTATCCGCCACGAAGTTTAAGTCGGCAATATACACCGCCGTAGTGGGCACGGACGTACCTTCAAGCGGCTTGAAATCGGCTATTTCATAGGTGCGAATGGGAATTTCGTAATCTACGTTAGTATGCTTTTCTTCGATTACCAAATCGTCGATTTTGCCCTTAGATTCCTTGCACCTGCCTTCAAATTCACCGCAAAAACATTTTTTAAGCTGTTCGGCAATATTTGCCGCAACGTCGGTAAGATAAGACGAAGTGCGGATAACCGTTATCGTAAAGGAAAATCCCGTTTGAGTTTTTTCAACCTTAATATCTTCGGGCGTTATTAGGGCGGCGAGCTGACGGTTGCTTTCGTTTATTATATCGTATATTTTCTTTGCAACCATATTCTCGTCGGGGGTGAGCTTGGTCACCTTAACCGAACAATTAAAGTATTCAGGCACATATTTGCGTATAATCTTCTTTGCCGACAAGACGTCGTTTTCGGTATACGCCTTATCCGTAATAAGCCCAACTTCAACCGAGTTTTCTGCTTTTGTTAAACAAACGGAACTGATTATAACTCTGTCTAACGATTCAATTGTTCTTAGTTCAGTTAGGATTTTTTCAGTCATTTATCAATTCGTCCAACACCTTAAAAAATTCGGTTTCAGCGTCCTTAGCCGCCACTCTTTTAATTATTTCGCCTTTTTTGAAAATTACGCAGTACTCTGAAGAGCCTGCAATGCCTATATCGCAGTCCTTTGCTTCGCCTGGTCCGTTTACAACGCAGCCCATTACGGCGATTTTTAACTGTTTTTTAACGTTTGCAACCCTTTCACCCACCTTTTCGGCAAGAGCTATGGAATCCCACATACATCTTCCGCACGTCGGGCAGGACACTACGTCGACGTAGTTTTTATCAAGCCCGATAGCCCTTAAAAGGTTTTTAGCGGCGTATACTTCCCTTATCGGGTCACCCGTTATAGATATTCTAAGCGTATCGCCTACGCCGTTTAACAGCAATGCGCCGAGCGCCGAATATGATTTTGCAAGCGCCATAGCTTCAGTACCTGCTTCCGTAACGCCGATATGAAGAGCATAATCGCTTTTGCTTGCAAGAAGGTTATAAGCCTGATAGGTCAAGGGAACGGCCGACGCCTTGACGGAAATTACTATATCGTTTATTCCCCTTTTTTCAAGGATTCTTGCGTTATATAACGCACTTTCCACTAACGCCTGCGCGCTTCTGCCGTATTTTTCGAGATAGGTCTTTTCAATACTGCCTGTATTTGCACCTACTCTTACGGGGATTTTATGTGCCTTAATACAGTCGGCGACGATATTAATTACCCTTTCTCCGCCGATATTGCCGGGGTTTATGCGCACCTTGTCGCACCCGTTCTCTATGGCAAGCGTTGCGAGCTTGTGGGAAAAATGTATATCGGCAACCAACGGAATGGGGCAGTTCTTTTTTATCTCTTTGATAGCCAAAGCGTCCTGCTCGTCCAAAACGGACACCCTGATAATTTCACAGCCTGCCTTATAAAGCCTTTCAATCTGCTCAGTAGTTGCCAAAACGTTTGAAGTTTTGGTCGTGCACATTGACTGAATTTTAACGCTTTCGCCGCCGCCAAGCCAAATATTGCCTACTTTTATTTTATTACTCTTTCTTTCAGCCATATCAAAATTTAAGGCAGTTTATCACTGCCTTTAAAAAAATTATTTTCTGTTTGCCATCATCTTCTGCAATTCAGCCATAAAGCTATCTATATCGGTGAAGGAACGATACACGCTTGCATAGCGAACGTATGCAACTTCGTCTAAGTCCTTTAATCTCTCCATAACCATTTCGCCGATTTGCTTAGAAGAAATTTCCTGTTCCATCGAGTTGTAGACTTGTTTTGTTATATCGTCTACGATGTGGTCTATTTTTTCCATAGAAACGGGGCGTTTTTCGCAAGATTTAATAATGCCGTTTTTAACCTTTAACGGGTCGTATGACTGTCTGTTGCCGCTTGATTTAACGACGAGTACGGGCGTATCTTCTATGGTTTCGTAAGTGGTAAAACGCTTACCACAATTAATACATTCCCTTCTTCTTCTTATAGTCCTTCCTTCGTCGGCAGAACGGCTGTCGATAACCTTGCTATCTTCACATCCGCAGTAAATGCATTTCATATATAGACCTCATTTGCTGTAATTAATATCTTATTGCGCTATCTTAACGCCTAATTATTATAACACAAAATATTGTGCTTGTAAAGGTTTTGATTTGAAAATATAGTTCTAAGTAGTTTGAATTAATACTTTTTAAGGGGTGCAGAGAAATTACGCAGCACCCCCTAATTCAGATTATTTCATTAACTATCCTAAACGGCGATTACTTGAAATATTTAACGCCGCTTTCAAACAATTTCATATCGAAATTGCCTTCGTAGTTCTTGTAGAGATTTTCGCCGACCGCCCTTTCGGTATGCCCCATCTTGCCGTATACTCTTCCGTCGGGCGAAGTTATACCTTCGATTGCCCACATACTGCCGTTGGGGTTATAAGGACTTTCCATAGTAGGCTTGCCGCTTAAGTCGACGTACTGCGTTGCAATCTGCCCGTTTGCAAGCATCTTTTCAAGCTCTTCACGGGGTGCGACCAACTTACCTTCGCCGTGAGATACGGGTACGGAATACACGTCGCCCACCTTACAGCCCGAAAGCCAAGGGCTTAAATTGCTTGCCACCCTTACGTTTACCATAGTCGAAACGTGACGAGTGATATTGTTATAAGTCAAGGTAGGTGAATTAGCGGTTAAAGGACTTACCTTGCCGTAAGGCACTAACCCAAGCTTTATAAGCGCCTGAAAACCGTTACAAATACCGAGCGCAAGACCGTCACGGTTGTTCAAAAGTTCCATTATTCTCTCTGCAATAGCAGGGTTTTTGAACGTGGTTGCAATGAACTTGCCCGAACCATCAGGTTCGTCGCCGCCCGAGAAACCGCCAGGAAATGCAATTATATTTGCACGGTCGATTGCTTTAATTATTGCCTGAACGCTCTCTTCGATATCTGCGGCAGAACGGTTTTTAATAACTAAAATTTCAGGTTCAGCACCTGCAAGACGGAATGCCCTTGCAGTATCTAATTCGCAGTTAGTACCGGGGAAGGCAGGGATAAATACTCTGGGCTTTGCAATCTTAGTTGAAATATTTTCGTACTTTTTACCGCCCACGTAGTCGCAATCAGGCAACTCGCCTTCTGCCGCCGCCGTCGTAGGGAATACGGGCGCAAGCCTACCCGTGTACGAGTTTTCTGCTTCCTTATAAGGAACGCTTTCAGCGCCGTAAGTGAAATCGCCGTCGGAAGTCGTACCGATAAACACCTTAACTATATCGTTGCCGAGCAAACTAATATCGTCTGCGGCTACGATTATATCGCCGTAACGCTCTGCAAACAAGTAGCTTTCGTTGCCGAAGAAGTCAAAGCCGAGTCCGTTGCCTAAACAGCTCTTTATGACTGCAGGTACGGCACCGCCCTTTTCTACTACGGTTGCATACTTGATATTACCCTTTTTAATATTTGAATGAACTGCGGTATAGAGCTTTTTAAGGTATTCAAAATCTGGAACGTTGCAATTATCCTTCTTTATGGGAAGAAGGTAAAGTTTTTGCCCCTTTTCTTTGATGACGTTAGTGATAAGCGCGGACGCCTTAGCGGGTGCTAATGCAAACGAAATCAAAGTCGGGGGAACGTCGATATCTTCGAAAGTACCGCTCATAGAGTCCTTTCCGCCGATTGCGCCTAAACCTAAATTGAGCTGGGTATATAACGCGCCAAGAAGCGCCGCAAGGGGAACGCCCCAACGCTTTTTATCGTCCCTTAAGCGCATAAAGAATTCCTGAAGAGAAAGCCTTACGTCCTTATAATCTGCGCCTGCCGCAACGACCTTAGATACCGAGCCTACTATTGCGTAGATTGCGCCTGTGAAGGGCGAAGACGAAGAGAGCTCGGGGTTGAAGCCGTATGCAGAAACGGTACAATCGTCCGTCTCGCCGCCCATTATTTTAGCCGCCATAGCAATAACGGGTGTCAACTGGTTCTTTCCGCCGAAGGGCATATAGATAGATTTTGCACCTATGGTTGAGTCGAACATCTCTGCAAGACCCTTCTTAGAGCAAACGTTTAACTGCGCAAGGGTATTATCAACCGTAGACCTGAAGTCGAACACTTCTTTCTTATTGAAGAAATCCGTTACGTTATCGTTGATTTCCGCATCGGTAACCTGCTTAACGCCGTTGGTGTCAAGGAAATCACGGGAAATATCCACGATTGCCTTACCGCGATGATACATCTTCATTCTTCTGTCGTCGGTTACGGTTGCAACGGGGGTTGCGGAAAGGTTTTCTTCTGCGGCAAGCTCGATAAAACTATCAACTGCTTCGCAGGGTACTACCACCGCCATACGTTCCTGAGACTCGGAAATCGCAAGCTCGGTACCCGAAAGACCCTGATACTTCTTGGGAACTTTATCAAGCTCGATAATAAGTCCGTCTGCAAGCTCGCCGATAGCGACGGACACACCGCCTGCACCGAAGTCGTTACACTTTTTAATCATACAGGTTGCTTCAGGATTTAAGAACAAACGCTGAAGCTTTCTTTCGGTAAGCGCGTTGCCCTTTTGAACTTCTGCACCGCAGGTCTGCACCGATTTTTTGTCGTGTGCCTTAGAAGAGCCAGTTGCGCCGCCGCAGCCGTCTCTGCCCGTTTCGCCGCCCAAAAGAATGATAACGTCGCCCTTTTGGGGTTTTGAACGGTAAATCATATCCGAACGAGCACCGCCTACTACGAAGCCCGTTTCAAGCCTTTTAGCCTTATAGCCGTCGTGATATACTTCTTCTACCTGACCCGTTGCAAGACCTATCTGGTTGCCGTAGGAAGAGAAACCGTGAGCCGCGGTTTTGGTTATTACGCGCTGGGGAAGCTTACCGGGCAAAGTGTTTTCCAAAGGCTCAGTAGGGTCTGCACAACCCGTAACACGCATAGACTGCAATACATAGGTTCTGCCAGACAAGGGGTCGCGGATTGCGCCGCCAAGGCAGGTTGCCGCACCGCCGAACGGTTCTATTTCCGTAGGGTGGTTATGCGTTTCGTTTTTAAACATTACCGTATAGGTCTGGGGTTCGCCGTCGATAACCGCGTCAATCTTTATAGAGCAGGCGTTTATTTCGTCCGACTCGTCCAAGTTGTTCAAAAGCCCCTGCTTTTTAAGCTTTTTAACGGCAATCGTAGCTATATCCATAAGGCAAGGATATTTGTCGGGACGGCTTGCATACATTTCGGCAAACAGCTCTCTATATTCCTTTAGTGCCCTGTTTATATGGGGATTGTCGCTATGAACGACGATATTTTTAAGCTCGGTGGCGAACGTAGTGTGACGGCAATGGTCCGACCAATAAGTATCGATAACCCTTATTTCGGTTTCCGTAGGATTGCGGTTTTCCTTAATAAAATAATCCCTTACGAACTGCAAGTCGGCAACCGACATTGCAAGCCCCATTTTTGCGTGATACGCCGCAATCTCTTCGTCGGACATTGCAATAAATCCTTCAACTTCCTTTACGTCGTCGGCTTCCACCGCAACGTGAGCTAAAGAATCAGGCTTTTCAAGGCTGACCTCTTCGCTCTCTACGGGGTTGATAAGGTGGTTTTTAATTCTTCTAATGTCGTCGGCAGACGCACCCTTTACTGCATATACGGTAGCGCACTTGATTAAAGGGCGTTCCTTTTGCGTTAACAGCTGTACGCATTGTGCGGCGCTGTCTGCACGCTGGTCGTACTGACCCGTAAGGTATGCAATCGCAAACACGTCGTAGCCTTCGCCGAAGTCTACGTCTTCTAAATATACGTTATCGACGGGCGGCTCTGAAAACACGCAGGGTACGGCGGCGGCAAATTCTTCTTCGGTAATGCCTTCCACGTCGTATCTTATAAGCTGCCTTACGTCCTGAACGTCAATCCTTAAGAGATTATGGACGTCTTCGGCAACCTTTTTCGCCTGTAAATTAACCTTTTTTTCAACGAAAATTCTGTAAATCATTTAAATTAACCCTCGCGGTATTTTACGCCGATGTCGGTACGGCAGGTCATACCTTCCCAGCTTATATTCTTAACTGCGGCATACGCCTTCTTCCTTGCGTCGTCCACGTCCTTGCCCTTTGCCACGACGTTTAACACTCTGCCGCCGTTGGTTACGAGCTTGCCGTCTTTATATGCCGTACCTGCATGAACTATAGTACAATCGCCGACGTCGCCGATTGTGATTTCCTTACCCTTTTGATAGTGAACGGGATATCCGCCCGACGCAAGCACTACGCATACGCACGCACCGTCGTCCCACTCGATATCAATATCCGCAAGTCTTTCGTCGGTTACCGCTTCGAAGATATCGAGCAGGTCGGTCTTGAGCATAGGCAAAACCACCTGCGTTTCAGGGTCGCCGAAACGGGAATTGTACTCAACGACTTTCATGCCCTTATCTGTACGCATAAGCCCGAAGTAAAGACAGCCTTTAAAGGTCTTGCCTTCTGCATTCATCGCCTTCATAGTGGGCAACATTATCGTTTCGTATACTTCTTTTTCAAGCTCTTTTGACCAGAACGGACAGGGTGAGAAAGTACCCATACCGCCCGTATTCAAGCCCTTATCGCCGTCGTTTGCCCTTTTATGGTCGCAGGAAGTTATCATGGGGACAATAGTCTTACCGTCCGTAAAGGCAAGCACCGAAACCTCTTCGCCAGGCGTATATTTAAGTCCCTGCATACACTCTTCAATGACGATTTTATTACCTGCAGAGCCGAAAGCTTTATCAAGCATTATCTCTTTTAAACCTTCTTCTGCCTGCTTTAAGGTATCGCAGATGAGAACGCCTTTACCGAGAGCAAGCCCGTCAGCCTTTAATACTATGGGTGCGCCTTCTTTTCTTATATAGTCAAGCGCGTCGCCGTAGTTATCGAAAGTTGCGCTCTTTGCGGTGGGGATATTATATTTGTGCATAAGCTCTTTAGCAAAAGCCTTGCTTGCTTCTATCTGAGCCGCCGCCTTGTTGGGTCCGAAGCAACGCTTGCCAATGCCTTCAAGCGCGTCGACGAGCCCTATTGATAAGGGGTCGTCAGGGGTAACGACGTAGTAGTCGATTTGGGGATTTGCGAGTGCAAATTCCTTAACCTCATCTATATTCATAAAGTCTACGTTGACGTTTTCGGCTATCTCGGAAGTGCCTGCGTTTCCCTTCATACAATAGAGTTTTTCAACCCTTTTGCTCTTTTTAAGGGCTAAAAGTATTGCGTGTTCTCTGCCGCCGTTGCCTATTACGAGTACGTTCATATATTCTTCCTTTGAATAGAGTTTAAGTATTTAAATTAATGTTTAAAGTGTCTGTCGCCGACGAATACCATTGCGATTCCTGCGGCGTTGCAAGCTTCTACCGAAAGTTCGTCACGGATAGAACCGCCGGGATTGACGATTGCAGTTATGCCTGCCTTGACGCACTCTTCTACACAGTCGGGGAAGGGGAAGAATGCGTCGGACGCCATAACGGAGCCCTTTGCTTCTTCGCCTGCGTGTGCGATTGCCTGTTGAGCCGCCCAGATACGGTTGGTCTGCCCCATACCGATACCCGTCGTTCTGCCTTCTTTACCGATAACGATTGCGTTGGATTTGGTGTGCTTTACTACCTTCCAAGCAAACGTCATAGCATCAGTTTCTTCCTTAGTGGGCATACGGTCGGTTACGACGCCAACGCCGTAGGACTTGCGCTTACCGCCTGAAGGAGTGGTAATTTCTTCAACCGACGCTCTACGGCTGAACAAGCCCATATCTTCGTCCTTTAAAAGCGTTTCGTCGTACTGCTGAACTAAAAGTCCGCCGTAGACCTTCTTCATATCCTTAGCGGTTTTCTCTCTTCTTGCGGAGATATTATCAATCTGCAAAAGTCGGATATTCTTCTTCTGTTCCAAAATTTCAAGTGCCTTTTCCGAATAAGAAGGAGCCATAACGATTTCAATGAAAATCTTATTGATTTCGGTTGCGGTTGCTTCGTCCACTTCGCCGTTGATGGCAAGTATGCCGCCGTATACGGAAACGGGGTCGGAAGTATATGCACGCATATACGCTTCGTAAATATCCTTACCCGTACCTACGCCGCAGGGATTTGCGTGCTTGCAGGCAACTACCGCAGGGGTTGAGCCGAATTCCTTTAAAAGCTCTAACGCGCCGTTAGCGTCGTTGATATTATTATAGGAAAGTTCCTTGCCCCAAAGCTGTTTAGCCGTAGGCAAACTGCCAGCCCTGTCAAACTCTTCCTTGTAGAATACAGCCGACTGCTGGGGGTTTTCGCCGTAGCGCATTTCCTGAGCCTTTTCATAAGCAAAGGTTACGCTGTCGGGATACTCAATACCGAGCTGAGAAGCAAGATAATTTGAAATAAGGCTGTCGTATACTGCAGTATGCGCAAAAACTTTGTACTGTAAATACTTTTTGGTTTCTAAAGTTACGCCGCCGTTTTTCAATTCGTCGATGACTTTTGCATAGTCCTTAGGGTCGACGATAACTGCAACGTCCTGATAATTTTTAGCCGCCGCCCTAATCATAGTAGGTCCGCCGATATCGATATTTTCGATACATTCTGCAAAATCCGCACCCTTTGCAAGCGTAGCTTTGAAAGGATAAAGATTTACGCATACGATATCTATGGTGTTGATATTGAGCTTTTCAAGCTGAGCCATATGCTCGGGGTTGGAACGCATAGCCAAAAGACCTGCGTGTACGTTGGGGTGAAGGGTCTTTACTCTTCCGTCAAGGCACTCGGGGAAACCCGTAATTTCGGATATTCCGATAACCTTTAAACCTGCGTCAGTCAACGCCTTTGCAGTACCGCCCGTAGAGATAATTTCAAATCCGCAAGCAACTAATTCTTTACAAAAATCAACCACGCCTGCCTTATCCGAAACGGATACCAAAGCTCTCTTCTTCATTTCCATAGATATATATTTAACTCCTTAATTTTTATCCGATAAATTAATTATTTTGATTATTTTCAACTTCTAAATTTTCAACTTCTGCACTTACCGTTTCCGTGCTTTCTGCCACCGCTTGTGCCTTTTTGTTGCGCTTAACTTCAATTACATGGCTAACGAAGAAATAAACGCTTGCGCCGGCAATAACTGCAAAAAATATAAGCTGTTGCAACAACGCAGACATTACCGCAGCATATAAGGCATAACGTACCGCATAACTATCCGGGATATAAATCGGACTAATGCTGATAATTTCATACTTACTACCGATAGTATACGTCCTACCCTGCATATACGAAAACCATACGACGTAAGCCCCTATCATAAAGCCGACGAAAGCCAGAGCGACAATTACTGAAACCGTCAACGATATAGCCTTAACTACTGTTTTTTTACAAAACAAACCAAGACCTGCCGCTACTACTCCTACTAACGATATAATCGACGCCACTAAAAGTATAGTTGCTAAAGGCTTTTGCAGTTGTCTATAAACTTCACTCGCTTGATACGGACCTGTGAAGTTGGATGAAGGACTAAAAGTCGTATAAACAAACATGTCTATAGCGTTGTAAAGACAGGTAATCATACCGACAAAAGCTGCAAAAAGTGCAATAGCGATAATTACGGTAAAAACTTTATTTGCCTTCATAATTCACCTATAAATCAGTCCAAAACGGTAACTTTTCTTCCGTCTTTTACTATCTTGCCTTCGCAGAGTTTTTTAACGCAATAGGGCAAGAGCTTATGCTCTTCCTTTAATATTCTTGCCTGAAGCTCTTCGGGGGTGTCGCCGTCTTTAACTTCGACCGCAGTCTGCGCTATAACCGCACCGCCGTCGGGTATTTCGTTTACAAAATGCACCGTACAGCCCGACACCTTTGCACCGTACTCTAAAACGGCTTTATGCACGTTAAGTCCGTACATACCCGCACCGCAAAATGCAGGAATTAATGACGGGTGAATGTTGATAATTTTATCTTCAAAAGCTTTTATAAAGCTTTGCGGGATTATTTTAAGCCAACCTGCCAAAACGACGTACTGTACCCTGTTCATTCTTAAAAGATAGGTAAGCTTTTCGTAGAGCTCTTCTAAATCGGGGTAGTCTTTTTTTGCAAATACCGCCGTCTTAATACCGTGCTTTTGCGCCCTTTCAATCGCGCCTATACCGTCTTTAGAAGCGATAAGGTAGGAAATTTCGCAAAAGTTCTGCTCTTCGTTTGCGTCTATTATAGACTGAAAATCGGTGCCGCCGCCGCTGGCAAATACCGCTATGCGGGGTTTCATACGAGCTTAACTCCGCTGCCCTTACAAGTCTTACCGATAACTACGCAGCTTTCACCCGTACTTTCAAGCTGAGCAATCGTTGCATCTACGTCCTTTTTAGCAACGCAAACGACCATACCGATACCCATATTGAAGGTGTTGTAAATCTGCTGCTTGGAAAGCTTTGCCTTTTCCTGCATAATCTTAAAGAGCGCAGGTACTTCGTAGGACTTAGTGTCTATTCTGCAACCGATGCCTTCGGGGAAAATTCTGGGGATATTTTCGATAAAGCCGCCGCCCGTAATATGAGCGATACCCTTGACCTTTACCTTTTCGATAAGTGCAAGGATAGAATTAACGTAAATCTTTGTGGGCGTTAAGAGTGCGTCTATAATTCTGCAACCCAACCTTTCGTCGTACTTTTCAAGCTCTTCCTTGTCTTCGCCCCAAAGCTTTCTTACTAAGGAATAACCGTTGGAATGGATACCGCTGGACTTAATACCAATAAGCACGTCGCCGGACTTAATTTTACTGCCGTTGATGACCTTTTTTCTGTCAACTACGCCGACGGAAAAACCTGCGATATCGTATTCTCCTTCGGAATAGAAGCCGGGCATTTCAGCCGTTTCGCCGCCGATTAAAGCCGCACCACTCTGGCGGCAACCTTCGGCAACGCCCGATACGACGGTTGCAACCGTTTCAGGCGAAAGCTTACCCGTAGCGAAATAGTCTAAGAAGAACAAGGGCTTTGCACCCTGACAAACGATGTCGTTTACACACATTGCTACTGCGTCAATACCGATTGTATCGTGCTTATCCGCAATAAAAGCGTACTTAAGCTTAGTACCTACGCCGTCGGTTCCTGCAACCAAAACGGGGTCCTTCATACCCTTAGGCATCTGGAAGAAACCGCCGAAACTGCCTATATCGCCCAAAACACCTTCAGTATATGTAGACTGAACGTGTTTACGCATAAGTTTAACCGCCTCATAGCCGCGCTCTACGTCAACGCCGCTGTCCTTGTAAGAAATAGCCATTATTTTCTCCTAACGTTTTAATCAAATTTTAATTTATCCGTTTCGTCGCCTTCGGGGGAATAGGGATATTCGCCCGTAAAGCAACCAAGACAAAAGCCTACGTTTGCCGACTTGCACGTTTCAAGCAGGTGCTCAACCGACAAGTATTTCAAACTGTCCGCGCCTATCTTTTCGCATACCGATTCTTCATTCCTGTATGCGGCGATAAGCTGAGAATAAGTTTGTATATCTATACCCAGGTGACAAGGATGCTTAACCATCGGCGAGCATATCCTTATATGCACTTCTGCCGCGCCTGCGTCCCTGAGCATTTTTACTATTTTTCTCATCGTCGTTCCGCGCACGATAGAGTCGTCGATAATAAGAAGCCTTTTGCCGTTGACGTTTGAACGCAACGCGTTCATTTTTACGTTCAGGCTGTTCTCTCTCTGCCTTTGGTCAGGTTGAATGAACGTCCTCCCGACGTACCTGTTTTTAGCAAGAGCTTCGACGAACGGAACGCCGCTTTGCTCGGAATATCCCCTTGCCGCGACGTTAGCCGAATCGGGTACGCCCGAAACTATATCGACGTCGGCAGGATAATATTTTGCAAGCAGCCTGCCTGCTTCTTTTCTCGCTTCGTATACGCTGCAGCCGTCCATAACCGTATCGTGACGGGCAAAATAGACGTATTCAAAAATGCACATCTGACTGCATTTGGGAAGGTCGTCCATCATATACGAGTGCAAGCCGTTACTGTCGATTACGACGATTTCGCCGGGCTTAACGTCGCGAAGATAGGTTGCGCTAACTGCATCGAGCGCACAACTCTCGCTTGCAACGACGTAATCGTCGATTGCCATACCGATACACAAAGGGCGAATTCCGTACGGGTCGCGTACGGCAATCAGCTTGTCCGTCGTCATAATAACGAGCGCGTACGAGCCCTTGAATTTAGGGCAGGCACGCCTTACGCCCGTTAAAATATCGCCGTCCGAAAGGCTGTTAATCATAACCGCCATAACTTCGGAATCGATTGTCGTCTGAAAGACTGCGTTCGCCGCAACGAGCTCTTTACGGAGCTGTTTTGTATTAGTTAAGTTTCCGTTATGCGCAAGCGCCATTTTGCCACACTTACCCGTGAATACGACGGGCTGTGCGTTAAGAAGTTGGCTTGCGCCTGTTGTTGAGTAACGGACGTGACCTATAGCGATATCGCCTTCGGGCAGTTCGTCAAGCTTGCCGTTTGCAAATATTTCCGATACTAAACCCATACCTTTATGGTAAGAAATTTTATCGGCAAACGATACGGCAATACCTGCACTTTCCTGTCCGCGATGTTGCAGAGCGTACAACCCGTAATAGACGGAATAAGCTACGTTTCTGTTTTCCTGCGAATAAACGCCGAACACACCGCACTCTTCGTGCATACTATCAAAAGGAAGTTTTTCTGTTCTCAAATACATCGTTTAAAAATCTTCTTTATTATAAATACACTGCTCTCTCATAGACTTTTAACGAGATTTTAACTTTTAAATAGCCAACCTATTATTTAATTCCTAATCTCTTGAAGATTTCAGCATAAGCGTCTTCAACGCCGCCTAAATCACGGCGGAAACGGTCCTTATCAAGGCTGACGTGCTTTGTCGTATCCCAAGTGTCTGCTTCCCAGAAACGGCAGGTATCGGGCGAGATTTCGTCTGCAAGCACGATTTGGTCGTGGAATCTGCCGAACTCAAGCTTAAAGTCGATTAAATCAATCTTCAATTCCTTGAAAAACTCTTTCATTGCTTCGTTAATTGCAAACGCCATATTAGTAATGGTTGCAACTTCTTCCTTAGTTGCAAGGTTTAAAGCAAATACGTGATAGTTGTTGATAAGGGGGTCGTTGAGCTCGTCGCACTTATATGAAAATTCGATTGTGGGCTCTGCAAGCTTAGTACCTTCCGCTACGCCGTATCTCTTGGAAAAGCTACCTGCGGCAACGTTTCTAATTATAACTTCTAAGGGAACTATCTGAACTTTTTTAACGACGGTTTCCCTATCGCTTAACTGCTCTACAAAGTGAGTGGGAATACCCTTCTTTTCGAGCATCTGCATCATATAGTTGCTCATCTTGTTGTTGATTACGCCCTTGCCCACGATAGTACCCTTCTTTTGACCGTTGAATGCGGTTGCGTCGTCCTTGTAGGATACGATTACGTAGTCGGGATTTTCGGTAGCATAGACTTTTTTAGCCTTGCCTTCGTAAAGCTGTTCTTTCTTTTCCATACGTTTAATTATCTCCTTGAAGATTGTTTTTTTAATGCAAAAACCCGCAAGGTGTGCGGGTATTTTTCGTGTTAGAAATTTTCCGCTTCTTTTTGAACAGCGGAATCGTCTGCGTTTATTTTATCTTTCATATTCTGCTTGTACTCAGCAAGCTTATCTGCAATTTCGGGATACTTAATCCCCAAAATCTGTGCGGCAAGCACTCCTGCGTTTTCACCGCCGTTTACGCCCACCGTTGCAACGGGAATTCCCGAAGGCATCTGCACGATTGAAAGAAGGCTGTCAAGCCCGCCCATCATATCCGTCTTTACGGGCAAGCCGATAACGGGCAAGGTCGTATAAGCCGCAATCACGCCGCCGAGATGCGCCGCTTTACCCGCAGCGCAGATGATAACTTCTATTCCGTTATCCTTCGCGCTCTTTGCAAAGGCGTGCGCTTCGTCGGGCGTTCTGTGTGCGGAAATAACGCGCACTTCTACTTCTACCCCAAAGCTCTTTAAAACCGTAACTGCAGGTTTAACGACGGAAAGGTCTGATTTAGAACCCATAACCAAAGCTACTTTTGCCATAACTTACCCCCGTATTGAAAGGATTAATTTAATACATACTAATTACGTATGATATTGCTCTATATACTCTTTGCAACGTATATCATTGCAGTGAACGTCTATTCCGTAATGCTGCTATTGTCAATCAAAAACGACGTTACAACCGACGAGACAAAGCCGACTGCCGGCGACGGAAAGCTGTTACTTTCTGCAATGCTTGGCGGCGCAATCGGAATCTACGTTACGATGTTTATAACGAGGTTCAAACTTAAAGATATAACTTTAATGATTCTTTTACCCGTTATTGCCGTCTTTAACGTGTGGTTTACGATAACCGCATTCCGTTCGGGATTGACTTTTATCACCGTTTGACACAATATTTACAAAGACTAATTTAATTATAACACAATATCTTGTTAAAAGAAAAGTGTTTAAATTAAAAAATTTTAATTTTTAGACACAATATTTTTTAATGTGAACGTAAAATACTAAAAAACGCATAACCCGTTGCGCCTGAACGCAACGGGAATTGTTTAATTTAGATTATTCGCTCTTTACAGAGTTGTTCTGTGCGGCGAGCAAATCCCTTATCTGGGTTAAGAGCTCGTCCGTGGTAGGTGCGGGAGCAGGAGCATTCTTTGCAGCTTCTTCTGCGGCAGCCTTTTCAGCGTCAGCCTTCTCTTGAGCAACCTGAGCCATAGCTTCTTTATAGCCTATACCCTTTTCCTTCATTATGGTCCTTGCTCTCTTGCGGTCGGACTTAGCAGATTCGGAAGTTAAGCCGGCTCTTGCATTCTGAAGCCCCATAAACACCTTGATGATGATAAAGAGTACGATTGCAATGAGAATGAAGTCGATTATCTTCATAATAAACGTACCCCAATCGATATAGATAGAATTAGTCATATCTATAGCCGTAGTCGTTGTGCCGTCGGCTGCAACGCTGCTCGTGTATACAGGCTTGAGCATAGTAATTAAGCCTACACTGTCGCCGCCTACCGCCAAAGCGATTACCCAATTGATTAAAGGCTTGATAATGTTGTTGGTAAGGCTTGTTACGATTGCGTTGAACGCACCGCCGATAATTACCGCTACCGCCATATCCACTACGTTGCCGCGTGATATGAACTTCTTAAAGTCTTGTAAAAACTGTTTGATTTTAGACATATTTTCCCTTCCTTTTAAAATTATTTATTTTGCAAGCTCGTCGGCAAGGGCAATTACCTGCGCCCTGCTTTCCGCGCTTAACGCCGAATGAATTTTAACCGAATTTTGAGCAAAGGTTATATCCTTGCAAGTTTCAAACTGTGCGCGCATAAGCTTTGCACACACGGGCGCCCAAGTGCCGTTTTCGATTAACGCTACCGTCCTGTTTTTATAGTTTCTCTCAACGAGCCTGTCTATAAATTCCCTTGCGGCAGGAAAAATCGCTGCGTTATAAGTCGTCGTTGCAACGACCAACTTTGAATATTTAAACGCCTGAGCGACGCACTCTGCCCAATCGTCGCGCGCAAGGTCGACAATCTTTGCGTCGACGCCCCTTGCAACGAGCTCGTCATATAAAAGCTGAGCGGCTACCTTAGTGTGACCGTAGACCGAAGTATAGGCGATTAACACTCCGTCCGTCTCAGGCTGGTAACCTGCCCATTTTGCGTACAGTTCAATTGCGTGCGCAAGCTTTTCACCGCACAGCGTTTGACCGTGCAAGGGCGCAACCGTTTCTATTTTATATCCGCCGACCTTATTTAAAGCCGAAGTCACCTGAACGCCGTATTTACCGACTATCCCGATATAATAGCGGCGAGCTTCGTCGTCCCAACCGTCGCCCGTACCGAAAGAGCCGAACGCGTCAGCAGAAAACAAGGTAGACGAAAATTCGTCGTAAGTGAACATAACTTCAGGCCAATGCACCATAGGGGCAAATATGAACTTAAGTACCCTGCCGCCAATATCAAGCGTATCGCCGTCCTTTACAACGAGCCTGTTTACAGGGAAGCCTTCCCCGAAATACTCGCCCATCATAACCAAAGTCTTTTGATTACCTACCACTACTGCGTTAGGATACTTTTCAACGAATGCGGACAGCGAACCGCTGTGGTCGGGTTCCATATGCTGAACTATTAAATAATCGGGCGATTTACCTTCAAGCGCCTTATCTATATTTGAAAGCCACTCGCCTGCAAAGTGAGTATCAACAGAATCGACTACCGCTATCTTTTCGCCTTTAATAATATAAGAATTGTAGGTTACGCCGTCGGGAACGCTGTACATTCCTTCAAACAAGTCGATTTGCCTATCTTCAACGCCTACGTTTATTACGTTTTCAGTTACCATCTTTATCATAAATTAATCCACCTTTTCAAAGCTGTTTACGCAGTCCAAAATTACAGGTTCGCCTTCCGCCCCGTCTATAACGACGTTTTTAAGCGTAACCTTGTCCACCGACTGGAAGTAAAGCCCCATTTTACACTCTTTCTTATTGATTTCTTTCATATCGGGAAAATCGGGCTTAGCTTCTTTATCGTAGGTAAATTTAACGTTTTCAAAAACTATTCCGCCGATAGGCGCTTCGGGCAAGCCGTAGAACGCACCTGCGCAGCAGGACACGTCCTTGCAGACCATATTCTTAAACGTAAAATTGCCAATATAAGGCGTACGCTCGTCCACGGGCAATTTTTGAGTGGTGTATACATATTCGGTATGCCCCGTCTCGTCGCCCATATTGTAGTACATATTGATTACGAAAGGCGACTTTACGCCCTTCATAACAATGTTGGAAAAGGTTATGCCGTCAACGACGCCCACTCTTCCCCTTCCGCGTCTCGTCTTTATTCTAAGCCCCCTGTCCGTTCCGTCGAATATACATTGAGCGACTGTCAGTTCTTCTATTCCGCCGGACAGTTCGCTGCCTAAAACGACGCCGCCGTGACCGCTTTGCATATGGCAATTGCGCACGGTTACGTTTTGGGAAGGCGTTTTATATTTTTTAGCAAATTCCAAAGTGCCAGACTTAATTGCAATACAGTCGTCGCCAACAGAAATTCTTACGCCGACGATATCTACTCCACAGCAACAATCGGGGTCGATTCCGTCGGTTGTTGGCATTTGCGGGGGATTGATTAAGGTTAAATCACACAGCGAAACGCCGTTACAAAAGTACGGGTGAATATTCCAGCTCGGCGTGTTCTTAACGGTTATTCCCTGCAAAGCCACATCCTTACAGCCGTTTAAAAATACACCGCGCGGACGCCAAGCAATGCGCTTTACCCTGTGATTTACATACCAATCGCCAGCCTGAGCGTTACAATCTATTACACCTTCGCCGATGATTTTTACGTTACTCTTTCCTATTGCGGTAATTAATGAAGCAAAGCAATCTGCTTCTTCGCCCTGCCAAGTTCCGAGATTTTTACCGCCCTGCAAAGCCGGCAGGATAGGATATTCGCTGCGGTCGCTTTTACCTAACAGGGTTGCACCCTTATCCAACCACAACGTTACCCCGTCGTTTAAAAATACGGGCGATATTAAATAGACGCCTTCAGGCACGAACACCGTACCGCCGTAAGGCACGCAGCCTATTGCCGCAGAAAAAGCTTTAGTATCATCACATACCCCGTCGCCCTTTGCGCCGAAAGCTTTAACGTTGAAATACGCACTCTCGGTTAAAGTTTTAAAAGTCTGCTCTTGTCCGCAAGCCTTAACTGCATAAGTCGTATCAGGCTCTAACGCGAAGAGAGAAAAAACGTTAGTAGTGCAGTTTTTTACAGCCCTACCGTTTAACGACACCGAATATTCTTCAGGCGAATAATAAGCGTTATCATTTTCAAGCTCTAAAGTGACGCTTCGTGAAGTTAAAAGTATAATTTTCATAGATTATACAGCCACCAACAAGCCGCACGACATAAGCACGAATACGATTGCAAAAATCGATACTATTGAAATAATACTCGTCCATACGACGAGCTGAGTTGCAAGCTGTTCGTCGTTTTTCATCTCGCCAGCCATAATCGCGCTCGATACGGCAACGGGCGTACCGAACAGAGCGATGAGCGTAGGATAAACTTCCGCACCGAAACGTAAAGGCGTAAACGAGCTGAGAAGTATTGCAACGCCTATACCGAGTAAAGGCGCCAATAAAACACGCCAAGACGTTGCAACGATAATTTCTTTAGTCATACCCTTAACGGCAGAGAATTCAAACTGACCGCCAAGCACGATTAGAGCCAAAGGCGAAGCAATCGCTTTCAAATCTTTAACCGCAGTATAGAGAAATTTAAGCTGAGTATCAAAGCGGAAGGGAATTTCATCCGCAGATACGCCGCAAGCGGCAACTTCTATTTCCCTTATACCTACGAAAATAAGACCGACGACTACGCCGATAATCAAAGGGTTTTTGATTATATTGAGCAGAATAGTCTTAACGCTGTTCTTTTTGGCAGACGATTTAACGACTGCCGCGCCAGAAGCGTCTGCGGTTGCGCACGCCACCCCTTCTGCATTTACTTGATTTACAGCACCTGCTTCCGCACTCTCTTCATTCTCTTCTTTGGTTGTAAAAATAGAGAGCGCGATAACTGCAAGTATATTAAATACGGGAATTGAAAATGCGGAAACAATACCTGCAATAGCCGTATCGCCACCCAACCTTTCAACGAGAGTAAGACCGATTATTGCAAAGTTACTGCGGAAAGTACACTGCAGTATTACGCCCCTGCGCTTGTTGTTTTTAGTAGTCAAAATCGCGGTTAAAAGCCCCAGACCGAAGATAACTACAATCATTACGACCGCATAAATTGCAACCGTCCAATTTATATCTGCAAAGCTCTTCATACTGTCGTAAATATTTATGAAAAGCATACACGGCAGGCACACTTTAAACACAAATTTATTTCCGAGCTTTATGAAATTTTGATTGAGAAATTTAAAGTGTTTTAAAAGATAGCCGAGCAGTATCAACAAGATAATAGGGACTACCGCATTGACCGTGGTTAAAAACGTCTGTAACATATAAAGACCCCTGTAAATAAATCACTACAATTCTATCAAATGAGCCATAGCTTGTCAATATACTGATAATAATTAACGCATATTTTGAAAGGTTGTACCTTTTACACAAGGTTATGATAAAATAAACAAGATTTTTATTAAAAGTGTTGCCACTCATAGATGAAAATGATAAAATAAAAATATGGATACAAAGACGCTTTTAAATAATAAAAGACTTATTGTCTTTTCGTTCTGCGTAATTTCAGTTGCGCTGACATTTGCCTCTCTTGCAGTATTTTCTCTGTTTACGCTTAATAAATTCGTCGGAGTAGGCGTGGGTGCAGGAATAATGGTTATCTGCGGCGTGATTGCGCTGACAATTAAAAAATCTTCTTACATACCCGTTATAATCGCCAATTCCCTTGCCGTAGGTATTGCAATCAGCAGTATGTATACGCATTTAGGGTTCATCCCACCCGTCTGGCAGTTGGCGTTAGTCGCTTTAAGTACGGCGGCTTTGTTCGGTATATTCTGCCTGTTTACCAAAACATATTTGTTTGAAAAACACCATATAGTGTGCGGAATTGTCTTTCTTTTGATTGTTTTGACCGCAGAAATACTGCTTACGATATTTGTTTCCCCGTATGTATTCGCCTTTGCGCTGTTTTTGTTTATGACGCTTGCCGCACACGTTTTAACACTTTCTGCAAGGGCGAAAGACTTTAATATGCTTATCCGCAACCTTACCGTCTGTTCGTTCACAGTGCTTTTGCTTGCGGTACTTATAGTCATAGCAATTATAACTGAAGGCGACGGCGCAGAAGCAGTAGCTGAATTGTTTACAGCTTCAGACGGGAAATCAAAAACAAATAAAGCTAAATCGTTTAACCCGTACAATTTTGAACTTTTAAATTAAGTGATTGTATATTTAAAGCCGTGCGAACGCGTTTCGCACGGCTTTTGTTATTATTTTTTTACCTTATATTTCCGTTGCCCGTTACGACGTATTTGTAGGTCGTAAGTTCCTTTAAGCCCATAGGTCCCCTTGCGTGCAGTTTTTGAGTGGATATGCCCATCTCGCAACCCAACCCGAACTCGCCGCCGTCAGTGAATCTTGTAGATGCGTTTACATAGACAGCCGCGCTGTCTATTGCCGCAACGAAACGGGCGGCAGCACTCGTATCTTCAGTAACGATACAATCGCTGTGTCCCGTTGAATGAGCCGAAACGTGTGCAATCGCGCCGTCCACTCCGTCTACTGCCGCAACCGCCATTTTATAATCTAAAAATTCGGTGTCGAAATCGAAAGCGCCAGCCTTTTCGCAATTAGGCATACCGCCTAAAACTGCGTAGCAATTTTCATCACAGATAAGCTTTACGGGATTTTGCGCCCTGCAATTTACCAACCTTTCCCATAAAAGGGGTAAAAACTCGTCCTTAATTTTTTTATCGACAAGGCACACTTCCATCGCATTGCACACCGAAGGACGGGAACACTTTGCGTTTTCGATAATCTTTAACGCCTTATCGAAGTCCGCACCGACGTCAACGTATATATGGCAAATGCCCGTACCCGTTTCAATGCAGGGAACTTTAGCATTTTCAACACACGTTTTGATAAGCCCTGCGCCGCCGCGCGGAATGAGCAAATCTATATAGCCTTTAGCCGTCATAAGTTCTACCGCGCTATCACGGGAAGTATCTTCGATAAACCCGATTGAATAGGGGTCTACCCCTACGCTTTCAAGCCCTTTGCGCATAGCTAAAACAATTGCTTCGGCAGAGCGATGAGCTTCCTTACCCGTACGCAAAATGCAGGCGTTACCGCTTTTAATGCACAGCGCAGCCGCGTCGGAGGTTACGTTAGGGCGGCTCTCGTAGATTATTGCCACCACGCCCAAAGGAACGGAAAGTTTGGTTATTTTAAGTCCGTCGGGGCGCACGCTCTCATCTAGTACGTTGCCCGTCGGGTCAGGGAGTTTGGCAACTGCCCTTACGCCGTCTGCCATTGCCTTTATACGCTTATCGGTTAAAAGCAATCTGTCGAGCATTACGTCGGAGATAATTCCCTTTACCGCCTGCATATCAAGGGCGTTTGCCTTTAAGATACTCTCCGTATTCTCTTCAAGAGCGTCCGCAATAGCGTAAAGAGCATTGTTTTTTGCATTGCTATCGAGCATAGCTACCGAGCTTTTTACGCCTTTCGTTCTCTCTAATATTTCCTGAGTGTTCATATTTTTTTACCCGTAAATTTAGTTCCTACCGCCTTGCCGTCGATTACGTCGTAGACGATTTCGGGCGTTGCGCCGTTGACGATTACCATATCCGCCCCTGCCTGCATGCACAGCGACGCGGCGTGTATTTTAGTCGCCATTCCGCCCGTGCCTAATCCGCTTATCGAATCGCCTGCAATCCCTTCTATTTCGGGCGTGATTTCATCTACTAAAGGAATTAGTTTAGCATTGCCGTCCTTGTGGGGGTCGGCAGAATACAGCCCGTCGATATCCGAAAGCAGAATTAATAGGTCTGCCTTTACGGTTACCGCAACTAAGGCTGAAAGCGTGTCGTTGTCGCTGACGGAAATTTCTGCAGTCGCAACGGTATCGTTTTCGTTGATTATAGGCAACGCACCCAAATCGAGCAATCTTTCGACCGTATTGCCGAAGTTTAAAAGCCTTTCGCCGCCGTTCAAATCTTCGGCGGTTACCAAAAGCTGTGCGACGCTTTGGCGGTATTCGGAAAAATACTTATCGTAAAAATACATAAGCTCGCACTGACCGACTGCAGCCGACGCCTGTTTCGTGGGGATATCGGTAGGACGCTCTTTAAGCTGAAGCTTACTTCTGCCCAAAGCTATTGCGCCTGACGACACTACGATAACTTCGTGCCCCGCGTTTTTAACGTCGCTTATCACCTTACACAATCTTTCAAAAAGACGGAAATTCAACTTACCCGTTGAGTGTGTCAACGTTGAAGTACCTATTTTTATAATCAGTCTCATAGTATGAATATTATAAATAATTTTGTATATTTAGTCAAACGTTTGATATAAACAAAAAGGTCACCCGCAAATTTTTGCGAATAACCTTCCCGATATTACAAACATTATGCGCATAGCATATGTCCGTATTCATAATTGTTTCGGCAAAAGCCGCCGCGTCGTGGGATTAAACGACGCCGTGAGCCATCATTGCATCTGCAACCTTTTCGAAGCCTGCAATGTTTGCGCCCATAACGTAGTTGCCTTCAAAGCCGTACTTTTTAGCGGCGTCGTCCATATTGTGGTAGATGTTTACCATAATGTTCTTAAGCTTTGCGTCTACTTCTTCAAAAGTCCAGAAGAGTCTGCCGGAAGACTGAGCCATTTCAAGTGCGGAAGTTGCTACGCCGCCTGCGTTTGCAGCCTTTGCAGGAAGGAATACGACGCCAGCCTTCTGGAATACTTCGATTGCTTCCAAGGTTGAAGGCATATTTGCGCCTTCGCCGACGAACTTAACGCCGTTATTAACGAGAATTTCTGCGCTTTCTTTGTTGATTTCGTTCTGAGTTGCGCAAGGAAGAGCGATATCGCAAGGAATGGTCCAGATGCCCGTGCAGCCTTCGGTATATTTTGCAGTTTTAACTCTGTCTGCATATTCCTTAATTCTGCCCCTTTTAACTTCCTTGATGTCCTTAACGACGTCAAGCTGAATACCTGCGGGGTCATAGATATAGCCGTTGCTGTCGTACATAGCAACTACCTTAGCGCCCAAAGACTGAGCCTTTTCACAAGCGTAGATTGCAACGTTACCCGAACCGGAAATAACGACCGTCTTGCCTTCAAAGCTGTCGCCGCGCATCTTTAACGCTTCTTCGGTGATGTAAACGAGACCGTAACCGGTTGCTTCCTTTCTTGCAAGCGAACCGCCGTAGGAAAGACCCCTGCCCGTTAATACGCCAACGTGCTCGTCGCGGATTCTCTTATACTGACCGAAAAGGTAACCGATTTCTCTGCCGCCTACGCCGATATCGCCAGCAGGTACGTCGGTATCTGCGCCGATATGTCTGTAGAGCTCGGTCATAAAGCTCTGGCAGAATGCCATAACTTCCCTGTCGCTCTTACCCTTAGGGTTGAAGTCGGAACCGCCCTTACCGCCGCCGATGGGCAAACCTGTAAGGCTGTTCTTTAAAATCTGCTCTAAGCCAAGGAACTTGATGATGGAAAGGTTTACGGAAGGATGGAAACGAAGACCGCCCTTATAAGGACCGATTGCACTGTTAAACTGAACTCTGTAGCCCTTATTAACCTGTACTTTGCCGTTGTCGTCTACCCAGGGGACACGGAACATAACGACTCTTTCGGGTTCAACGAAACGCTCTAACAAAGCTGCCTGTTCATATTCAGGGTGTGCGTTTACCATAGGTTCAAGCGAAGTTAAAATTTCGGTTGCAGCCTGATGGAATTCAGGTTCGTTGGGGTTGGTCTTTTTAAGGTTGTCTAATACCTTCTGAACGTATGACATAATTATTCTCCTTTATCTCTCATAGATTTAATCGCCGTATGTCAAGGCGACCGCGTAACTGAATAAATCTTAGCATAAAAACAAAAAATATTCAAATTTTATGCAATATTAATAAGTTCAGTTTTTTTTATATAAACTATAATCAGTGCTTATGGATTGTTTTATTTAATTATCTACGGTCTTATCCTGCTCGTCTTTTGGCTCGTTTTCTTCGGTAGAAGCTTGCAAAACAGCCTTTTCACCCTTATTCCGCTTAAATTTTTTAACAAGCCAAGTCTCCACTTTATCCTGATATTTAAACGAAAGTATTGCAAGAATTATGCATACTGCAAAAATAGCTATCCAAACGGGAATTCCCCAACCTGAAAACGGAATTATCGTACCGCTGCCGAGATAGCAATACATTGCGATAATTGCAGGGCGGACGATTACGATAGTCGCCATAAAAAATGCGAAATTCATACAGGTCAAGCCTGCGACAATGCAGATAATATCGTCGGGGAAGAAGGGCAAAATCTGCATCATTAAGAATAATATTTTGCCTTTTTTAGAGAGTATATTCGTATATTTTTCGGTAGTTTCCCTACCTGCTATCCATACGACTACGGGTTTACCGCAGAATTTTCCTATCAAATACGCAATAACCGAGCCGACTATTACGCCTGCGGAAGCAATTAAGGTTGCGGTAAGCGGACCCCAGATTAAACTACCCGGTATATAGCACACGGCGGCAGGCAGTGGCAAAACCACGACCTGCAAAATTTGAATTAAAAAATATACAAGGTAGCCCCATACGCCGAAGCTTTGGATAATTTCGATTAATCTTTCCGTCTTTTCCGCGTCCGTAGGATAATCGCCGAGCGAAAAGGTTGCCGTTATTATTGCAATAAACGCAACGACTATGGCGACCAAGACGACGAGTATAAATCCGCTTTTAAACAGAGCGTCCTTTTTGATAAAAAAAGTCACCGTTTCAAAAACAAAGCCAACGCCCGCAACGCCGTAGCAGACGATTTTAAACGTTAGACTCCACCCCTGCATAAAAAAACTTGTGCACACGGCAATTAGTGCGCACAATAAAATATTTATACATAATAGTATTATCTTTTGACTGTTTTTCATTTTTACAGAGCTTTGACTTCAAGATTTTTATATGTGGTAAAACGCACTGTATATCCGTTAGTCACTACGGGGTCGGACTCGTAGACGAGCTTAAACGCAGGATTATTATCCAAGTTTTCAAAATACGCGTCGGCACCGCCAACCGCGTCCACTTTGGTAACCAAAACTTCCGAGCAATAGGGAAGTAAGGTTTTGTACATCATTGCGCCGCCGATTACGAAGACCTTGTCTTCATCGTACTTTTTGATTTGTTCGAATAGTTCTTCAAGGCTCTGCACGATAAGGCAGTCGTCTCTCTCTTCGCCGCCTGGATAAAGCACGATATTAGTGCGGTTTTTTAAAGGGTTTCCGCCGGGGAACGATTTAAGCGTGTTGCTACCCATAACCACTACGTTGCCCGTAGTCGTTTCCCTGAAAAATTTCATATCGGCAGGAATAGAGAACATTAAACCGTTTTTCTTACCTATTCCCCACTCTTTATCTGCGTGTAAAATTGCTTTCATAATTATCTTTCCTTATTCCGCTACGGGTATGTCGTACTTAGTGTTGTCGCACTTGTAGTCAATAAGCTTAAAGCTGTCTACGGTGAAATCGTAAAAGTTTTTAATATCGGGGTCGACTTCTAACTTAGGTGCGGCAAACTGCTCGTGAGTAATAATTTCCTTTACCATAGGTACATGCCTGTCATAGATATGGGCGTCGGCAATAACGTGCACAAGCTCGCCAACCTTAAGGTTTGAAACCTGCGCGAACATAATCATAAGCACTGCGTACTGCACTACGTTCCAATTGTTTGCCGTGAGCATATCGTTTGAGCGTTGGTTGAGTATTCCGTTTAATACGCCGTCGGATACGTTAAAGGTCATTGAGTACGCGCAGGGATACAAATTCATCTCGTGAAGGTCTGCAAAGTTGTATATATTTGTCAAAATTCTGCGGCTTGCAGGGTTATGCTTTAAGTCGTACAACACCCTGTCAACCTGGTCGAATTCGCCTTCTTTATATATATTTTTAACGCCCAACTGATAGCCGTACGCCTTGCCGATACTGCCGTTCTCGTCCGCCCACTGGTTCCAGATTTTAGAGTGCAAATCCTTAACGTTATTGCTCTTTTTCTGCCATATCCACAAAAGTTCGTCTACTGCGGACTTGAAATAGGTTTTGCGGATTGTAAGTATAGGAAATTCCTTGCTTAAATCATACCTGTTTACAATACCGAATTTTTTTACCGTATGCGCAGGCGTGCCGTCGCTCCACTTAGGGCGCACTTCAAGCTTTGTATCCCATACGCCGTTTTCTATAATGTCGTTCATATTATCGACGAAAACTTTATCCGCTAAACTCATTTCTCTTCCTCCATAGTGTTTTCATTTTAACACACGGCTAAATTTTAGTCAATAAATATTTGCATTTACAATACAGTCGCTCACCGCAATTTGCAGTCTGCGGATATCGTAGGAAAAGACGTAGCCGTATGAAATATCGTCACACTCGGCGATAAGGTACTCAAGCTCTTGAGAAAGACAGTTTTGCCCGTTACTGCCTGCAAGCCCTTTTAAAGAAGTTTTAATTTCGCCAAGCACAGACTTTGCTCCCGTCTGCCCTACTTCGAATTTATCTACTGAGTTGGCAAGATTGTAACAGGTCTTTGAAATCGAATACAGGGTATTTAAGTTGCCTACATAATTTTGTATATTATTTTTTGAAGAGCCGTACAGCTTTCTTTCAGGCACTTCAGCTTTAACGACGCTACAGCTTAAGCCCTTTTTATTTAATTGAGTACATACCGCAGTTGCGTCTTCGTTTGAATAATAACAGGACACAACCACATAACTTTTACCTTTACAGCTTGCAATGTACCCTGCACCGCCGTAGCTATGCACGAGATTAGATACCGATACGATAGAGCAATCATCGGGCGGACTATCGTAACACACATAGTAAAAAGTAGCATTAAAGTTTAATTCTTTGCCACCGAAAAGCGATATGCAGGCTATACATAATACGATTGCTATCGCCGCTACCGTTATAACGTATGCCCAGAATTTTCCTTTTTTTAAGAGCTTTAACACGGTATATATTACTTGACAGGCAGTTAAAAAATACTTTTATGCTAAAATCAATTAACAATATAAAATGAAAGTGATAAGATTAGATTTATGATTGCTACGGTTATTATAGCTGTGCTGACCTGTCTTGCGTTAGTTATTTGCGTTTTGGTCAAGCCCGAAGTTAAAATTAAAAAGTTTAGTCTGCCTTTATACCCCTTAATTGCGGTATTAGGTGCAGTCTGCGCCGTGTCGTTTACACCGCTAACGCTTGACGAATGTTGGCAGGGCATTACGGGCGTTGGGGAGATAAATCCGCTTAAGATTTTAACGCTGTTTATTTCGGTTACGGCAATCTCTATCTTTTTGGACGAAGTAGGCTTCTTTGAGTTTTTAGCCTGCAAAGTGCTTAAATCCGCCGGCAGCAGCAAATTCAAGCTGTTTATACTTTTATACATAACCGTATCAATACTAACCGTCTTTACGTCTAACGATATCGTTATTTTGACGTTTACGCCGTTCATTATCTATTTTTGCAAAAACGCCAACGTCAAGCCAACCCCCTTTTTGATTGCCGAGTTCGCCGCAGCAAACACCTGGAGTATGATGCTGATGATTGGCAACCCTACCAACGTATATATCGCAAGCGCGGCAGGAATAACGTTTACTCAGTACGTTTCCGTTATGGCTGTGCCCACCGTTTTTGCAGGGCTTGCCACGTTTGCGGTATTACTTCTATTGTTCCGCAAAACGCTTAAAGAGCCGCTTGAAAAACCCGACTTACAGGTTGCAGTACAAATTAAGGATAAACCTTTATGTATATTAGGTATTTCAGTTTTAGCAGTATGCACGATTAGCCTTGTGATTAGCGAGTACGTCAATATTGAAATGTGGCTTGAGTGTGCCGCTTGCGCAGTCTTTCTTATTATCTCTACCCTGCTCGTGTGCGCGGTAAGGCGAATAAAGCCCGTTGCTTTGGGCAGAGCTTTGGCAAGAGTTCCCTACTCTTTAATACCGTTCGTGCTTGGAATGTTTATAGTCGTTTTGGCGTTAAACGATTGCGGCGCTACGACTTATATTGCTAAGGCGCTTGATTACAGCCCTTTGATTGAATACGGTGTAGGTTCTTTCCTTGCTTCTAATATGGTAAATAATATACCTATGAGCGTACTCTTCTCTTCGGTTATTTCCGCCGGTAACGCAGGCAATGCGGCGATTTATGCGTCTATAATCGGTTCCAACTTAGGCGCATTATTGACCCCCGTTGGGGCGCTTGCAGGCATTATGTTCTCGTCAATAACCAAAAAAGCGGGCGAAAAGTTTTCTAACCTTACCTTTATGAAGTACGGCGTCTGCATTTCTGCCGCAGGACTTTGCGCATCTTTGGCAGGCTTATTGATTTTTGTTTAATTTATTCGTTTTGCGCACGGGTTAAATAATTTAAAAAAATTGGTTAGCAAGGTTAAAAACGCTTGATTTTATTTGTTTTTTGATATAATATGATAAAGCTATATTTAATATTGCTACTGTGGCTCAGCCGGTAGAGCAGCTGATTCGTAATCAGCAGGTCACCAGTTCGAATCTGGTCAGTAGCTCCACAAAAAACACCAACCGATTTTTTCGGGTGGTGCTTTTTTGTTGCGTTGTTGTTTAAATTCGAGCTGTACTCACCTGGTGTTATTTATACGGGGTCCCCAAAAATGAAAGCATTTTTGGGGTGACAATAGGTCACCGTGACGCGATTGCGCCATTTGGCGAACAATCGCTATTCCGTCGCTAAAGCTCCTTACGAATCTGGTCAGTAGCTCCATTTTAAGCCCTTTGAGAAAAACTCAAAGGGCATTTATTTTGGCTACTGCCAAAATTCAAGCTGTACTCACCTACCGTTATTGTTTTTAGCAAATTCAACCGCTAATATAGAAATTCAACTTTTAGTTGAGCGAAATTACAATACAACCAAAAGTTTTTTTGCTATAATAAAAGCGTAAATTAGATTTGGTTTCGCAAATCAATATAAACAAGGAGAAAATTATGGAAATAACTTCTATCGGAGAAAGAATTGCAAAACTAAGAAATAACAGCGGTTTAACGCAGAAAGAGCTTGGCGATAAGCTAAACGTTTCGGCTCAAGCCGTATCCAAATGGGAAAACGGACTTTCCGAACCCGACATAGACACGTTAAAAAAACTAAGCGGAATATTCAGCGTTTCCGTTTCAGAGCTCGTTGATGAAGAAGCTCACACCGAAGCCGCAACCGCACAGGCAACTGCCGCCACTA
>JBJEVB010000051.1:108393-114115 GCA_051884155.1 Candidatus Coproplasma sp.
GTTGATGAAGAAGCTCACACCGAAGCCGCAACCGCACAGGCAACTGCCGCCACTACTGCCGTTCAGGAAAACACCCGTATTATTAACGGCTACTGCGAAAGATGTAAAAAGCCCGTAGGTCCCGGTGAATACGTTGTTGAAAGCGGACGGGGTTGGCAACATATATATTGTAACGACTGCGCTAAAAAGAACAGAATAGAAAATCAAATATCTACCGCCAACAACAACCTTTCGGAGCACAAGAAAGGCACTATACGCTCGTTTATTTTCGGACCTATTGCAGGCGTCGTCGTATTAGCAATAATGCTTATCTGTCTATTGACAGGTAGCGACCCCCTTCCCACCACCGAAGCGGTAATTATATCTATCGTCTACGGCTTGTGTTATTTTACGTTTATAGGGCAGATGTTCTGGGACGGAGTTGTGCAAGATTTATTCTTTTTCTTTTTAAAGAGCTTTAAAATGCCGGGCGTGATATTTACTTTAGATTTAGAAGGTATTTTAGCATTAATCTTTATTAAAATATTGTTCGCTTTCTTAAGTATTTTCCTTTCAATTATATGGTTCCTTTTGGGCGTACTTATAATTCTTCCGTTATTCTCGTTGGTTATTTATCCCTTTGCTTTGGTAAAACATATACACACGGGTAAAAAGCTTAAAGCTGAAGTTAACGAAGCGAAAGCACAAAAAGCATAATTTACAACAAAAGATTAAGCCTGCGGCTTTAAAACCGCAGGCTTTTTTATACTGAAAAGACAGGTTATACCCCATGTCTTATTTATTTAATAACGTTAATATTGCTTCTTTTTTTTCTTCGTCCTTTATTTGTTTGAGCAGCTCTATTATCTGCCTGTCCTTCTTATACTCTTCTATATCGTAATAAAAAAACTCTTCGGTCGTAGTATTACATGCTTCAAGTATGGCGGTCAAGGTTTCAAACGTAGGCGCAAAGTTTTTATTCTGTTCCAACATATGAATATAGCCTGCGTTTTTACCTATCATTAAAGAAAGTCTCCTTGCCGATAGATTTGCCCTAACCCTTATATAACTTATCCGTTCAATCAACGTACTTAATTCCATAAGGTTTACCCCCTTTAGATACTACGCCTTAAAGTATAAAGTATTGCTGTTTAAACTTAATCTTTGCTATTAATCCATTTTTATTAAAATAATTATAAAATATCGTATTATATGCGATATTATTGACTTTTATCGTATTATATGTTATAGTAAATACACTAAATACATTCAAGGAGATAATTTATTATGGCTAAAAGTAAAAAGTACGCTTTCATATACAAAGGTTTATCAGTCTTAATAAATCTTGTTTATATGGGAATTTTAATTGCAATCCTTTATTTGTTGGAAAACAAGTATACAATGAATTTAAGATTTGTTCTTTACGGCTCTTTTGGAATACTTGCATTAATTCTTAGTATGTTCGTTCCACATATAAGCACTTGCGATTTCGAATCTCAAAAATTTCTATGGGCGTTACCCATTCTCTTATTGCTTGCGTCAATCGGTTTATGTGTTGTCCCGTATTTCTTAGAATGGCCGCAAGGAACGTCAAAATGGCTATATGCGATTTTTGACGGTTTAATGCTTACATACGGCATTGCTTATTCATTTTTCTTTCATTATAAAAAAATATGCGTTGATAGTGATAGTAAAGAAAGAGAAAAGTGCCGATTTATCTTTTCTATAATAATTCTTCCCGTTTCACTTGTAATAGGATATTTCATTTCTTTCGGATTAAATTCCTTGGATTGGGTTTCTGCTACTTGGATTTGCTTTGTTCTATCCTTAGGTGGTCCATTAATACTTACGTTTGTTACCCATTTTATTATTGACTTTTTCTTAGACCGTACAGACGCTATTGCCCGTTTAAAGAAAAAGGTAAAGAAAATGGCTAAACGAAATTTAAACGGAATTAAAAGCGTGTTTAAACCTGCTAAGCGTAAAGGCAAAGTTGCAGAAGGCTCGTTTGAAGCTTACGGCGTAAAGGGAAAATATCAGGTTTATGCTTATAATACGGGTTGGGTAGATTTCGACGTTTATTGGCCATTACCCTATAGTTTTTCTGCCCTTGATAAAGCTAACGCTCAACTAGATTTAGAAAGACAACTTAGAGAGCAATACAAAAAAGAATATTCCATAAATAAAATTAACTTTGTTAGTAACATGTATTAAAAAATATAGTTAATCAAATTTGAATAAATATACCCGTCGGTTTAACCAACGGGTATTTTTTATATGCTGAAAAATTTTGGGGACGCCGCCTAAATATTCCGTTTCTGCACAAAATATCTGTATGAACAGAAAACATAAGTTGATTTACGCTATGCTGCTTGTAATCGCCTTTGCCGCGGCGCAGATTTACACCGTTTGCTTTAATTGCGTAGACTGTTTTTCCTTTGCTGAAAGCGAACAAAAGTGCATATATTTAACCTTTGACGACGGTCCAAGCGACAGGGTTACGCCTAAAATTTTAGATATACTTCAGGAAGAAAACGTCAAGGCGACGTTTTTTATCGTCGGTCAGCACGCTCAAACGCGGAAGTATTTAATTAAACGTGAGTTCGAGGAAGGTCATTGCGTTGCCGTACATTCCTATTCGCACGTGTACAAGGACATATACACATCGCCGCAAGCGCTGATTAAAGACATTGACAATTGCAACGATTTGATAGAAGAAGTAACGGGCGAGCGTTCGAAAATCTACCGTTTCCCCGGCGGCAGTTTTACCGTTGGCGCAGATTTTATAGCGCAAGTCCGCACACACGGAATGCAATATGTAGACTGGAACGCATCAACCAAAGATGCCGAGCTTTACAACCCAACCCCTACAGATTTATTTGAAGCCGCAATCAAAACGCCTGCTTATCCGAAAAAAATAATTTTGCTTTCACACGATACAACCGATAAACTCGTCGTTGTGAACGCATTAAGAAGCATTATACACCATTACAAAGATAAGGGCTATGAATTTAAACGGTTTTAAATAATCGGAAAAAGAACGGCTTTTTCGGCAAGTTATTTCAGTAATTAACTCGAATTACCCTACTTTAATCAAGTGATTTTCCTAAATAGATTGAAAGAGCCTTATCGGCGTCGTTGCTGTTTCTCGTAAAGTGGATATCCTTTAAATCGAAGAGCATACAGCCGCAATGCCCTTTAAACGTGGGAAAACATATAACTTTAATATAAGTTTCTATTTCGGGGCTGTAATCTATCATCTCAAGAGTTTCGCCGTATAGGGCGGCACGCTCGTAACAGCACAGCCATTTAGAGTCCATATTAGGAAAAACAGCGCTGAACGCATAACCTATAAGCCCTTTCAAATCCGTCTTTTCCAGCTTAGCAAGCGCTTCGTTGCCATAGCGGAATATCCAGTCAACCGCACGGCTCTCTTGATTGAACACCATTTCTATATCGGTAAACGCAAAGGGCATACTATCGAAGCTTGCGTAGTGACGGCGATAATCTTCTTCGGTTAAAACGACTCCGTCGTTGTTCATAACGCTGAAAATCTTTTGTTGCATGTAACGGTACCGAGCTACAATCGCCTTTTTCTTTCTAACGGTATAGTCAAGCGATTCGCCGTTGTTTAACTCGATTTTCTTGGCAATTTTATGTATAGCCAAAACCGAAACGATACAACCCCTGCACACGAGAATAAACCGCTCGTCAAGTTGGGGCGTAAGTTGAGCAAAGGTCGTCCTTGTTTCATATACGACCCCACCCGAAACGTGAATTTCTGCAATCTTTTTCTTCATTAAAATATAGAGTATTGAATCAATCTCTATTTTCACCATCTTTCTCTTGACTATAACGTTTAATTGTTTTTCGCTATTCACGTTTGCCACCTCGCTATAATTATTATAACCCTTTTTCTTCAATTTGTAAAACGGCAAAAGGCTGAATTTTTATTGAAAAAGGCACGGTCAGACGCCGCGCCCTTTTATTAAAAGTTTAACTTACTTAAAATACCGTTATAAAAATTACGAAATTAATCGGCGGTTTTACTTTTAGAAAGCCCAATTACCGTCTTTAAAAATTTGCACCCTTTCGCCGTCTTTGGTCACGCCGACGATAGACATATCCTTACTGCCTATCATAAAGTCAACGTGTATCATAGAGCTGTTTATGCCCATATTTTCACACTCTTCGTTGGTGTAGTTTTCATAGCCTTCCAAGCAGTTTGAAAAACCCCTGCCGAGCGCCAAATGACAGCTTGCGTTTTCATCAAAAAGAGTGTTATAGAATAAAATTCCCGTATTGTTTATAGGACTGTCGTACGCAATTAACGCAACTTCGCCGAGATATGCGGCGCCTTCGTCCATGTCAATCATCTTTTCAAGAAGGTCGCAATTTTTCTCTGCACCGACCTTAACGGCCTTACCGCCTTTAAACTCTATCCAGAAGTTTTCGATAAGCTTACCCTGATACGAAAGGGGTTTAGTCGAATAGACGATACCTTCTGCCCTGCCTTTGACGGGGGAAGTAAACACTTCTTCTGAAGGAATATTAGGGTTGAAGTAAACGTTTGAGCCCAACGTAGTCTCTCCGCCGCCGCAGAAGAGCCCTTTGGAATTTAATCCAACGGTAAAGTTTGTTCCGTTTGAAGACTTGTACTCAAGGCTGTCAAAGCGGTATTTATTTAAAAATTCGCACCTTTCGGCAAGCGTTTTGTTGTGCTTATCCCAAGCGGCGATAGGGTCGTCGTCTACCCTTGCGCAGTCCAAAATCGCACCCCAAAGCTTTTCTATAGCGTCTTCGTCGGAAAGTTCGGGGAACACCTTGTTAGCCCACTCTTTACCGGGCACTGCGGCAATACACCACTGATATTTGTTTTCCATAGCGTCGCGATAGGGCTTGATAATAGGATATCTTGCCATATTCGCCTTAGAAAGCTTTTCATTATCGGTACCTGCTAAGCCGTCGGGGTCGTCGGAATCCAACCAAAGAAGGCAGGTAAGCTTTTCGGCTCTCGTCTTCCATTCCGCTTCTTCCACGGCGGTAACTTCGGACATAGTTTCAAGCGACCTGTAGATGGCGTTGATTTTACTAACGGGCATATAACTCCACTTAACGTTTACCCTTGAAGCGCCTTGCTTATAGCACTCTTCAACTACCGTTGCAACGAATTCAGGTTGGTCAAGCCCACACTGAACTAAGACTTCCTGACCCTTTTGAACATTTAATCCGCACTTTACTATTAATTTAGCGTATTTTTCTAATCTTAATTTATCCATTTTTAATTCCCTTGATTTGCGTCTTTTACGATTTGATATGCAACTGCAACGAGTTGATTTTCGTCAACGTTGGGATTTTGACCCATATACCACGTCATATCGTCAATCTGTTCATCGTTTTCCAAAACCATCATGATTGAAACCATCGCATCCCTGCTTACGCGCCTTGCAAACAGCGCAGCACCGAGCATTTTTTGTTTTTGTGACAGTTGATACTTTTTTTCTTCGCTCATCATTAGCCCCTTCTTTATATTTATACACGATTATTATAGCACTAAACTTTATTAGCGTAAAGAAAATAAGCCGTAACCGAGTATAATTTTTTTCAACCGCAACCATTTTATTTGACTGAAAAGTTAAATAAGAATATAATAAGTCTATACTTACGAGGCGTAGCGCAGTTGGTAGCGCGTATGGTTCGGGACCATAAGGTCGTGGGTTCGAATCCCGTCGCCTCGACCAAA
>JBJEVB010000052.1:0-26799 GCA_051884155.1 Candidatus Coproplasma sp.
TTCGCTTTAACAGTATATTTTTTATGCAAAATAGCACTTAACTTTTCATTTGAGCATTTTAAAAAATTTAAAATAAACTCTTGACAAACTGCAAATTAAACGCCTGAAAAGTATTCTCTCTCACGGCGAGAATTGTCCGATAGGTTTTCGCTTCTGCGAGTGGGACTAAAATCGGACGGGTGCGGTATTTTTTACTGACTGAAAGTGATTTGAACGTATTTTGTGATATTGCTTGACAATGCGTTAAGTTGCTATTATAATTAAATCAAATTTAAGTTATTCTTTGGGGCGGGGTGCAATTCCCCACCGGCAGTAAAGTCTGCGAAGAATCAGGGCGATAAGCTCTGTTTCCCGAACGGGTGAAATTCCCGTACCGACGGTATAGTCCGGATGATAAAAGAAAGACTTTTTTCTACGCTTAAATTACGGCGTAGCGTTTAGGCTTTTAAAATTAACCCCGAAGTTTTCTTCGGGGGTTTCGTTTTAAAGAACGGTTTAAAGAACGACTTAAATTAAAAAAAATTTTATTTAAGGAGTTTTTTATGTTAAAATCAAAGACCTATTTCTCACCTACACGCATTTCGGTAATCGCCCTGTTCTCTGCCTTGGCAGGCGTTTTGTACGTATTCGGCTTTCCCATTGCGGCAATCTTCCCTTCGTGGTTAGAGTTGAATTTTTCCGATATCCCCGCACTTATCGGGACGTTTGCGTTAGGTCCCGTGGCAGGTTCGCTTATAGTCCTTTTCAAGATTTTAATAAAGCTTATAATCAAGGGTACGACTACGGTTTTCGTGGGTGAGCTCGCCGACCTGTTGATAGGGTTAGCATTCGTATTGCCTGCCGGTATTATTTATAAACGCCACCGTTCTTTCAAAGGTGCGCTTGTGGGTATGGCGGTAGGAACGGCTGTTTCGGTTGCAGTGTCCATACTTGCAAACTTTACCGTCCTTGTTCCATATTATGTTGATTTGTTTTTTGGTAGTTCGTGGGATATACCAGTAGGAATAATGCAGGGTATTTTCGGTGAAGGATGTACGGAAGAGACCTTCTATAATTTCTATCTTTGGGCGTCGGTACTGCCGTTCAACGTTATGCGTTGTTTAATAGCTATTTTGGTTACCCTGCCCATATATAAGCATATATCAAGGGTAATAAACAGACTTGCAGAAAAATTAGAGATTAAGCCTGCCGAAAACCAAACGGAAGAACAGGCTGAGCTTAGTAAGGCTAAAGAGAAAAAGCGCTTGATTATTACAATTTGCGTATGCGTAGGCGTTGGGCTGTTGCTCGTTGGCGGTGTGCTCTTAAGGTATTTTTTAGCTTGAACAGTTAATCGTTCTGCTTACATAATCATAGTCAAAATTATTGCAAAAGTTTGCCATACGGGGTATAATATAGCCGTATGGCACTTTTTTTATCGGGTAGCGAGCAGGCTACGATTGAATTTGCAAGGGAATATTCAAAGATCTTAAAGGGCGGCGACGTCGTTTTATTAAACGGCGAAATGGGGGCAGGCAAGACGGTTTTCGTTAAGGGCATAGCTCAAGGCTTAGGCATCGACGACGAAATTTTAAGCCCCACCTACGCCTATATGAACGACTACTACGGCAAGCTGTACCACTACGACTGCTACCGCCTTTCCTGCGGCGAACAGGCGGAAAGGCTGGGTTTAACCGACTATTTCTATGCCGACGGTATCTGCGTTATCGAGTGGGCGGAAAATATCGCCGACGTTCTGCCTAAAAACTGTAAAAAGGTAACGATACAAAAGTTAGGTGCAAACAACAGGAAGATTATCTATGAGTAATTTTTTGGCGGTAGACACTTCTTCTAAACACCTGACCGTAGTTGCGGTCAAGGGCGAAAAAGAAGTGGTAAATTTCATACCTGATTGCGCTATGCGCCATTCCGTGCTGTTGATGGACGAGATTGAAAAGGCATTAGATAGCGCAAATTTAACCCCTGCCGAGTGCGACTATTTCGTCGCCGTTACGGGTCCGGGCTCGTTTACGGGCATAAGAATAGGCATTTCCTGCGTAAAGGGGTTTGCGACCGCCTTAAACAAAAAGTGTTTAGGCGTAACCGCGTTTGACTTAATCGCGTATAATGTCAGTAGCGGCGTACCCTATATCGTGGCAATCGACGCCGCGCACGACCACTATTACGTCTGCGGATACACGGCGGAAGGGGGGTGCGATATTCAGCCCTGCTATATCTCAAAAGATAAGCTTGAAGCGTTAAACCGCCCCGTATACGGCTTTGAAGATTTAGGGTTAATTAACTATAACAAGGTGGAAATAAGCTCCTGCCTTGCCCCTGCCGCAAAGGGTTGCGCTAAAGAAGGGGTGTACGCCCTGTACGTCAGAAAATCTCAGGCAGAAGAAGAGCGTATTGCGCGTTTAGGTGGGCAGAGATGACTATACGTAGGTGCAAGTACGAAGATATATTAAGCGTTGCCGAGCTTGAAAAACTGTCCTTTAAGGGCGAGTGCTGGGGGTTTGGAACTCTTGCTTCCGCCTTTGAAAATTCGCAGTATTCGATGTTCGTTGCGGAAGACGGCGGCGAAATCGCAGGATACGGCTGTATAAGCGTATCTTATGAAAATTGCGATTTGGAAAACGTTTTGGTCGCCGAAGAGTATCGCCGCAGCGGCGTAGGCAGACGCATTTTAAACGAGCTTATACAAGAAGCCAAAAGTCGCGGCGCAGAGAATATGTTGTTGGAAGTCAGGGTTTCAAACGCCCCTGCGATGAGATTGTATCTCTCGGCAGGTTTTATCGGCGTGTACGCGCGTTCAAGGTACTATTCCGACGGCGAAGATTGCCTTGTTATGAAGAAGAGCTTGATTTAAAATTAATTTAAAAGGTGAAAGCGCATTTTAGTAAACGGTAAATTCGTCGCCGTAAATATCAAGGGCGGCGGCAAGCCCGTCGTTTTTTTGCACGGGTACCTTTCCTGCAAGGAAAGTTTTTACAAGCAGATAGAAAGTCTTTCCGCCTGCGGGTTCAAGTGTATTGCACCCGATATGCCCGCCTTTGGCGCGAGCGATAAGCTTGACCAAGCTTGGGGTGTGGAAGAGTATGCAGAATGGCTTAAAAGCTTTTTAATTCAAACTAACGCTTGGGGGGCGGATATAATCGCCCATTCGTTCGGCTCAAGGGTGGCTATTTTGGCGCTCTCTAAGGATAGCTCGCTGTGCGATAAGCTGATTATAACGGGCGGCGCAGGGATAGTTAAACCCCGTTCTCCCGAATATATGCGGCGCGTCAAGCGGTACAGGCGCATAAAAAAGCTCTTCCCTAAGCTTGCTGAAAGGCACTTTGGAAGCGAAGAATATAAAAGCCTTTCGCCGCTTATGAAGGAGAGCTATAAAAAAATCGTCAACCGCGATTTAAAGGCGGAAGCGGAAAAGATATCTAACCAAACCTTACTCATCTACGGTCAGGACGATAGCGTAACGCCCGTAGCGGAAGAAGGCGCAACGTTTTTATCATTAATTAAAGGTAGCAGGCTCGTCACGATGCAGGGCGACCATTTCTGCTTTTTAAATTATCCCGAACAGTTTAACTTGCTTGCCCTTGAATTTTTAAAGGGTGAAGATAAAACTAACTAACCGAAGGTAATAAGATATGTGGTGGTTTTTTATTGACGTGCATACGACGGTAGAGTGCATTTTGATTGCGCTCTTCTTCGCTTGTTGTTTAAGCGTAATCTGCTTTAAGCCGCTTGGCATTTTGCAGTCGCTCGGATATTCCAACAGGCAATTTTTGCGCTGGGCTGGCAAAAAGAGCAACTTAACGCAGTCGCGCCTGTCCATTGTGTTTATATCTACCGCGCTTACGTCGGCGGTCGTGTCGCTGTGCTTTTCCTTTACGGGCAGATGGGCGGCGGTTATAGGGCTGGTTGCCTACCTTGTGTTCTTCGTTGCGTACTTCTTTGCCGACGCAACCCACACGTTTAAGTCCAACGCCAGCTTAACGCCAAGGTTTAAAAGGCTGTATTTAACGCTGTTTATTACCTTTGCAATTATCGCATATCTTACGGCAACGCTTTTAAACTTTTTCCAAAGCCTTATCGGCGATAGCCTGTTTACCCAGCTCAAGTACTCAATTTTATCGCTGTTGCCCCTGTGTGCGTTGCCCATAATCTGCCTTGCAAATTTAATTGCAAAGATTTGGGAAAAGCCCATTGCGAATTCCTATATAAAAAAGGCTATGGCAAAGCTTGAAAAAAAGCAGCCGCTAATTATCGGCGTTACGGGCAGTTACGGCAAGACGAGCGTTAAAAATATACTCGCTTGCATGCTCTCGCAAAAGTATCAAGTAGTAACGACGCCTGCGTCCTACAACACGCCGCAGGGCATAGCTAAGGCGGTAAACAACCAAACTTTGGGCGAAGGCTGTGTGTTCATCGCCGAAATGGGCGCAAGGAACAAGGGCGATATTGCAAAGCTGTGCAAAATCTGTCCCCCCGAATATTCGCTTATTACGGGCGTTTGCCCCCAGCATTTAGAGAGCTTTAAAACGCTTGAAAACGTCGTGGCGACCAAGTCGGAAATCATTTCCGCAACCAAGCGCACCTGCTATATTGCCGCCGACGCGTTTGACGCCTTCAAGGGCTGCGGCGAAAATATAAAGGCGTGCGAGTGCGTTTCGGACGTTTTATCGGGCGAGAGCGGTACGGAGTTTACGCTTAGCTTAGGCGGCGAGAGCGTAAGGGTTAAAACTAAGCTTTTGGGCGAGCATAGTGCGTACAACTTTGGTCTATGCGCCTGCCTTGCCTACGAACTCGGCGTATCCTTAAAAGAGATTGCGCTTGCGGCAGAAAACGTCGACTTTATCGACCACCGCCTGCAACTTATTAAGTCGAACGGCATAAATATAATAGACGACGGATATAATTCCAACCCCGTCGGCGCGCGTGCGGCAATCGAAACGCTTAAGCGCTTCGGCGGCAATAAAATTGCCGTAACTCCCGGACTTGTAGAGCTCGGCGTGTTAGAGCAGGAATCCAACGAGCAGTTGGGCGCAAGCTTGGTTGGGTTGGACTACGTTATTTTAGTGGGCGAAACGCTCGTTAAGGCGGTAGAAAAGGGGTATAAGGCTAACGGCGGCGATATGCAAAAAATAGTGCAGGTTCCCGATTTGAACGCCGCACAGGATAAATTAAGGGGCGTTTTACAAAAGGGCGATACCGTTCTCTTTTTGAACGACTTGCCCACTCAATACCTTTAAGCAAAATTAAATGATAAAAGTTTCACCAAAGCTGAAAAATTTTTTGGCGGAGGTGATTTTTTTATGCTTAAAAGTTACGATATAGCCGTCGTTTTCGGCGGCGTTTCAAGCGAGAACGAAGTGTCGGTCATTACGGGTACGATGGTTTCAAACGTGCTTAAAAAGGGTGGCAAAAGCGTCTTGCCTATCTATTTAGACCATAGCGGAAATATGCTTGCCGGGGAAGAGCTTGCAGGCGTTACTCTCTTTCGTCAGCGCGAAAATTTAAAGAGAAAAGGCGTGTTTTTATGCGCAATGGCGAAGGGCGGCTTCGTGCTGTTCAAGGGCGGCAAGCCTAAAAAAACCGTCGGGGTCGGCTGCGTAATCAACTGCTGTCACGGCGGCTGTGCGGAAGGCGGTGCGGTGGCTGGTGCGGCACTTTTGAACAAAATCCCGTTTGCGTCGGCAAGCCTTTTCGAAAGTGCGGCGTTTATGGATAAGTACTACACTAAGCTCGTTCTAAAGTCGCTTCGGGTAAACGTTGCAAAATTTGCGTACTCAAGGGATATGGACGGGGCAATTAAACGTGCGCAGGCGGTGGGGTACCCGTTAATCGTCAAGCCCGCAACGCTCGGTTCAAGCATAGGGGTGGTCAAGGTTGATGATGAAAAAGAGTTAAAAGCGGCGCTTGAAACGGCGTTTGAGTTGGATAACGGCGTTCTTTTAGAAGAGTATTTTCAAGAGCGCAGAGAGCTAAACTGCGCCGCCTATTATTCGGGCGGTAAGGTGATTGTGTCCCCCTGCGAAGAAGTCTGCTCTGCAAGCGAAATATTGACCTACGACGACAAGTATTCGGGCGGCGGCACAAGAAAGTTCCCCGTAGACGGCGATTGCGAAAAGGCGGTTCAGCTAATTACGAAAAGGGTGTACGAAGCGCTCGGTATGCGCGGTATCGTCCGCTTTGATTTTATTGCGGCGAAGGGCAAGGTGTATTTAAGCGAAGTCAACACGGTGCCGGGCTCGCTCTCTCAATATCTTTTGTCGAATAACTATAACAATTTTTACGGCGTATTGTGCGGCGTTATAGAGCAGGCGAAAGCCGACTTTAAAAAGGACGGCGGCAAGCGCATAATTTCTACGGGTATATTGAACAATATCCGCGTAAATGCTTGCAAGTTGAAGTAAAATTATAGTAAAATAAACAAAAGAAGAGGTGCAAAATATGGCAAAGATTAAGATGACAACGCCGCTGGTTGAAATGGACGGCGACGAAATGACGAGGGTTTTGTGGAAATGGATTAAGGAAATTCTCATAGAGCCGTACGTCGATTTAAAGACCGAGTACTACGATTTGGGCTTAACTAAGCGCGATGAAACGGACGATAAGATTACCGAAGAGAGCGCGGAAGCTACCAAAAAGTACGGCGTAGCGGTCAAGTGCGCAACCATCACCCCCAACGCACAGCGAGTAAAGGAATACAACCTTAAAAAGATGTGGAAGAGCCCTAACGGCACAATCCGCCGTATTCTGGACGGTACGGTTTTCCGCGCCCCCATTCTTGCAAAGGGCATAACGCCCTACGTTCCTTCCTGGAAAAAGCCTATCGTGCTTGCAAGGCACGCCTACGGCGATATCTACAATTCGGTTGAAAGCAAGGTTCAAGGCGGTCAAAACGCCTACCTATTAATCACCGATACGGACGGTAACGAAGTCGAGCGCAAGCTCATTCATTCCTTTAATTCGGACGGTATAGTGCAGGGTGTACACAACGTAGATGAGTCTATTTCCGCATTTGCGCGCACCTGCTTTAACTACGCGTTAGAGAATAAAATCGATATGTGGCTGGGCGCAAAGGACACCATTTCTAAAATCTACGACCACCGTTTTAAGGATATCTTTGCGGAAATTTACGAAAACGAATATAAAGAGAAGTTTGAAAAGTCAGGGTTAACCTATCTGTACACGCTTATAGACGACGTGGTTGCAAGGGTTATGCGCAGCGAAGGCGGTATGCTGTGGGTGTGCAAGAACTACGACGGCGACGTTATGAGCGATATGGTCGCAACCGCTTACGGCAGTTTGGGTATGATGAGCTCGGTACTCGTATCGCCCGACGGCAAGTACGAATTCGAAGCGGCGCACGGCACGGTGACCCGTCACTACTACAAGTGGCGCGACGGTCAGGAAACTTCCACCAATTCGGTTGCAACCATCTGGGCTTGGACGGGCGCGCTTGCAAAGCGCGGCGAGCTGGATAATATCCCCGAGCTTTGCGATTTTGCAAAAAGGTTGGAAAAAGCTACGCTTGACACAATCGAAAGCGGCTATATGACGGGCGATTTAATTCCCTTGTTCAAGAGCGAAGGCATAACACCCGTCAAGCTTGAGAGCAGGGCGTTCTTACAAAAGATTGCCGAAAAGCTTTAATTTAATAACGCAATATTAAAGGCGGCGGTGCGAAAATAATTCGCACCGCCGCCTTCTGCGTGTAAAAATTTATTTAACGAATTCTCTTAAAAAATATTCGTGAAGTGAAGTATCTTCCGTAAGTTCGGGGTGGAATGCGGTTACGAGCATATTTTTCTGCCTTGCCGCAACAATCTTTCCGTCTACTTCGGCAAGTACGTCTACGCCGTCGCCAAAGCTTTGGATATAGGGTGCGCGTATAAAGGTCATCGGCACCTGACCCAGCCCTTTAAAGTCGGCTTTGCAGAAAAAACTGCCAAGCTGTCTGCCGTAGGCGTTGCGCTTTGCCACGATATCCATAGTCGCAAGGTGGGGCTTTTCTCCGCCGTCTATGCGCTTGGCAAGCAGGATAAGCCCTGCGCAAGTACCCCAGACGGGCATACCGTTTTCAATAAGCTTACGCACCTTATCCATCATACCCAGCTCGCATAAAAGCTTGCCTTGAACTGTGCTCTCGCCGCCGGGGATAATAAGGGCGTCAAAGCTTCTATCCAAATCGCAAAGCTGACGAATTTCAAAGCTGTCAACCCCTAACTTTGCCAGCATTTTTTCGTGCTCTATAAACGCCCCCTGCAATGCAAGTACGCCTATTCGCATTATTTGCCCCTTTCTTCCATAATGATTTTAATTTCGTTTTCGTTAATGCCGACCATAGCTTCGCCTAAATCTTCCGAAAGCTCGGCTAAAAGCTTTGCGTCTTTATAGTTGGTCACGGCTTTAACGATAGCCGCCGCTCTCTTTTCGGGGTTGCCGCTCTTGAATATGCCCGAGCCTACGAACACGCCTTCTGCGCCCAGCTGCATCATAAGCGCTGCGTCGGCAGGGGTAGCAACGCCGCCAGCCGCAAAGTTTACTACGGGCAGTTTGCCGTTTTCGTGAACGTACTTGATTAAATCGTAGGGTACTTGTAAGGTCTTAGCCGCTTCGTACAGCTCGTCGTCGGAAAGGGATACTACCCTTCTAATCTCGGACTGCATAGCTCTCATATGCCTAACCGCCTGAACGACGTCGCCCGTACCGGGCTCGCCCTTCGTCCTTATCATAGACGCGCCTTCGGCAATACGCCTTAACGCTTCGCCCAAGTCCCTTGCGCCGCACACGAAGGGTACGTCGAACTGCGTTTTGTCGATATGGTATTTGTCGTCGGCAGGGGATAATACTTCGCTCTCGTCGATATAGTCGATTTCAATCGCCTGTAAAATCTGTGCTTCTGCAAAGTGACCTATACGGCACTTAGCCATAACGGGAATGGATACGGCTTCCTGTATGCCCTTAATCATCTTGGGGTCGCTCATACGGGAAACGCCGCCAGCCGCCCTGATATCTGCAGGAATTCTCTCCAACGCCATAACGGCGCACGCGCCAGCCTTTTCCGCAATTTTAGCCTGTTCGGGGGTGGTAACGTCCATAATAACGCCGCCCTTGAGCATTTGCGCAAGGTTTTTGTTTAATTCGTATCTTTCATTACTCATATTTTTTATTTCCTTTATAATTTTATTCCTTTATTTCGTCGTTAGAGACTGCCGTCTCTTCCACGTCTTTTTGAGTTTTTTCGGAATTTTCAATTTCAACTTCCGCACCTTCAACTGTAACTTCGGTCTCCTGTACGGTAGATTTGTTTAAAACTTCCTTAGCAAACTGCGGCAAAAGGTGTGCTTTTATAAGTCTCTTTTTAAGCCCTGCCGCATAGCAGATTGCAACCGCTACGGCAATACCTATAACTTCCTGTAACACGTTTGCAGGCATCTTCAAAAGCGCAACTTCTGCAGGCTTAGCTTCCCAGGTGATACGCTTGATAAAGTAACCTAAAATAACTATGATTGCAGGTATAACGCTTGCAATAATAGCTATAACCGTCTCGCGCTTATAGCTGCCTTTTTTATTAAAGACGTTTTTAAGCACTTGGAAGATTAAACCTGCCGTCAAGCCCTGCAAGCCGTGTATAAGCAGGGAAGGAATGGCGTTGTACGCCGTGCCGTTTATGCCGAATAAGTCGAAGAAGGTCGTGCCTATTCCGCCGACTATCATCGCGCTGATAGGGTCGGTAAGGTAAGCCGCAGTAAAAATCGCAAAGTCGCACCAGTAAATCTTGCCCGTTAAAACGGGTATTCCGGGAACGTAGCCCATAGCTACGACCATTGCCGTCAAAAGTGCGGTGTACGCAATCCACTTGGTTGAAAATAAAACCTTTTTGTTTTTCATAATTTTTCTCTCTTTTTTATGTAGTATCGTTTAAGTATAACTGTTGACAATTATACACCCTTTTGATATTATTAAAATATCCAAAATACATATATTTTATAATACCAGATTATGTTGACCTATCAGCTTGACGAGAAAAATAAATACTATTCGCTTTATTATAATATAAGGGAAGATATACTGCACGGCAATTTAAAGGCGGGCGAGAAATTGCCCGGCAAGCGCACCTTGGCAAAACACCTTGCAATCAGCGTTATAACCGTGCAGACTGCGTACGAGCAATTGCTTGCAGAAGGCTATATCCTTTCCGAAGAGAGAAAGGGTTACTTCGTCGCCGAAGTAAACGTGGGCGAAAGCGCGGACGCCGTCATACCGCACAGCGCACAGCCACCGAAAAAGGAATATGATTTGGACTTGACTACGGGCAGAGCTCCTGCCGAGCTATTCCCCTTTTCGGTGTGGGCGAAGTTAATGCGCAAAACGCTGTCGGAAGAGGGTGAGCATCTTTTGGAAAGAGTGCCTTGCGACGGTTCGCCCCGTCTAAAGGCGGCGATTGCGGCGTATCTTTATAGGTTTCGCGGCTTTAAGGTCGACCCGAGATATATCGTCGTGGGCGCAGGTGCGGAATATCTGTACGGCGTTATAGTCCAGCTTTTAGGCAGGGACAAGCCCTACGCGGTGGAAAACCCCGGCTATGGCAGAGTGCCCAACACCTACCGCCTTAACGGTGCGAGCTGCGTCTTTATAGACGTGGAAGAAAGGGGGGTGGACGTCGACGAAGTTGAACGGTCAAACGCCTGTGCGTTGCATATTTCGCCTGCCCATCAATATCCCACAGGCGCGGTTATACCCGTGCCCAACCGTTCGAGACTGCTCTCTTGGGCGCAAGCTAACGACGCCTATATAATCGAAGACGACTACGATTCGGAATTCCGCCTTTCGGGCAAACCGTTGCAGACTATGGCGGCGATGAACGGCGAAAGGGTAATCTATATAAACACCTTCTCCAAAACGCTTGCGCCTTCTATGAGAATGGGTTATATGGTACTGCCGCCCCAACTCTATACAATCTATCTTCAGCAGTACTCGCAGACGGCTAACGTCGTGCCCCTGTTCGAACAGCTTACCTTGGCGGCAATGCTCGACGGCGGCTATTTTGAAAGGCATGTGAACAGGTTAAAGAATTATTACAGGGGGATACGGGCAGAGCTTATCGCCGTTATCGCTCAACTGCCGTTTGAAAAGCAGATAATCGAAACGGGCGGTGGACTGCATTTAACGCTGCGGCTTCCCGACTTTGCTACCGACGAAGATATAAAAGCTAAGGCGGCGGAGTTAGGCATAAACGTCAAATGCCTGTCAGACTACTTGTTCACGCCCACGAAAAGTTATAATAACGTAGCGGTAATAAACTATTCGTCTGTGACGGGCGCAAGGCTTGATAAGGTCAAGGACAAATTAAACAATTTATAAGGATATATATAATATGAAATATAAATTAAACTTCGAGCTCGTGCCCGAAAGCTGTTGGTGTTCTAACCTGCGCTCAGCCCTTCCACCTGCGGCGTGGGATACAATCCGCAAAAAGGCGTACGCAAGGGCAAACGGAAAATGTATGATTTGCGGCGCGGCATCCGTCAGGCTTGAAGCGCACGAGCAGTGGAGCTACGACGACGAGAATTGCGTGCAGAGCCTTGCAAACGTAATCGCCGTCTGCAAAGCTTGTCACGAAGTCATTCACATCGGGCGCACCACGCTTTTAGGCGGAGAGAAACAGGCGAGCGAACACTTTATGGCTGTCAACGGCTGTAGCTATTCCGACTATAAAAAGGCGCTCGGCGAAGCGAACGCCGCCCATAGAGAGCGCAGCCGCAAAGAGTGGCTCTTAGACGTATCTAAGCTTAAAGATTTTATGTAAAATAGCCCGAAAAGCCTTTGCGCATATGGTTTTTCTCGAAATTTAGCCCCTATATCTTGTAATTATGTTAAAAACTTTCATACAATATATTGTGGTTGTTTGGTTGACATTACGGCGCAACGGTCATATAATAATGACCGTTGCGCTTATATTTTGCCTTAAATTTAAGCAAAATAACTAAAAAACCGCTAAATTTTGCAGGTTTTGCTTAGCAACCAAATATAAGTAAACTTTATACAATATATTGTGTTCTAATCATTGACAATCAACAATATATGTGTTATTATAAGATTGTTCCGCATAAAAGCAAAAGGACATGCAAAGGGGAAAAGATATGAAAGTTATTAAAAGAGACAATTCGGTTGTAGATTTCGATAGGTCTAAAATCGCCAAGGCGATTGGCAAGGCTAACGAAGCGGTAGATGAAGAAGAGAGAATCACCGCCGCCCAGATTGAAGAAATCGTAGACGATATTTCTCGCCGTCACCGCACGAGATTGCTCGTAGAAGATATTCAGGATATGGTGGAAGAAAAGCTGATGGAAATGCAGAAGTTCCAGCTTATGAAGGCCTATATTCTGTACAGATACGAGCGTGCTTTGATAAGAAAGGCAAACACCACCGATGAGAGCATTTTGTCGCTTATAAGAAACGCCAACAAGGACGTTATGGAAGAAAATTCCAACAAGAACGCCCGTACGGCGTCTACTCAGCGCGACTTGATTGCAGGCGAAGTCTCAAAGGACCTTACCCGTCGTATTCTCTTGCCCGAATACATCTCTAAGGCTCACGACGAGGGCGCCCTTCACTTCCACGATGCGGACTACTTCTTACAGCCCATTTTCAACTGCTGTTTGGTAAATATCAAGGATATGCTCGACAACGGCACCGTTATAAACGGCAAGCTTATCGAAAGCCCTAAATCCTTCCAGACGGCTTGTACCATAACCACGCAGATTATCGCGTCCGTCGCATCTTCTCAGTACGGCGGTCAGTCGGTTAACGTTGCACACCTTGGCAAGTATCTTCGCCGTTCGGCGGATAAGTACCGCGCACAGATTGAAGAGCAGTTCGGCGATACCGTCACCGAAGACGTTAAAAAGAAGTTCGTCGATATGCGCGTTAAGGAAGCGCTTAAGGCAGGCGTGCAGACCATTCAGTACCAAATCAATACGCTTATGACCACCAACGGTCAGTCGCCTTTCGTAACCCTGTTTATGTATCTCGACGAAAACGACGAGTATATCGAAGAAAACGCTATGATTATCGAAGAAATCTTAAAACAGCGTTATCAGGGTATCAAGAACGAAGTGGGCGTTTACGTTACCCCTGCGTTCCCCAAGCTCGTATACGTTTTGGACGAAAACAACTGCTTAAAGGGCGGTAAGTACGACTATTTGACCCGTCTTGCGGTTAAATGCTCTTCCAAGCGTATGTATCCCGACTACATCTCTGCAAAGAAGATGAGAGAGAATTACGAAGGCAACGTGTTCGCGCCTATGGGCTGCCGTTCTTTCCTTTCCGCTTGGAAGGACGAAAACGGCGAATATAAGTTTGAAGGCAGGTTCAACCAGGGCGTCGTTTCCATCAACCTTCCTCAATGCGGTATTTTAGCTAAGGGCGACGAAGAGAAGTTCTGGCAGATTTTAGACGAGAGATTAAATCTTTGCTACGAAGCGTTGATGTGCCGCCACCGCGCGTTAGAAGGCGTAACCAGCGACGTATCCCCCGTGCATTGGCAGTACGGTGCAATCGCAAGATTAAAGCCGGGCGAAAAAATCGACAAGTACCTTCACAACGGTTATTCCACGTTATCTTTAGGATATATCGGCTTGTACGAAGTTACCAAGCTCGTAAAGGGATGCAGCCACACGACCGAAGAAGGTCAGAAGTTTGCAACTAAGGTTATGCAGACCATGCGCGGCGCTTGCGACAAGTGGAAGAAAGAAACGGGCTTAGGCTTTGCGCTCTACGGCACGCCTGCAGAATCGCTCTGCTACCGTTTTGCAAGGATTGATAAGGAACGTTTCGGCACTATCGAAGACGTCACCGACAAGGGCTACTACACCAACAGCTACCACGTCGACGTGCGTGAAAAGATTGACGCCTTCACTAAGTTCAAGTTTGAAAGCCAGTTCCAGAAGATTTCTTCGGGCGGTGCAATTTCCTACGTTGAAATTCCCAATATGAAAAAGAACTTAGACGCTATGGAAACCGTCGTTAAGTTTATCTACGACAATATCCAATACGCCGAATTCAACACCAAGTCCGACTACTGCCAGGTATGCGGCTTTGACGGCGAAATAATTATCAATGCCGACAACGAATGGGAATGCCCCGTCTGCCACAATAAGGACCAGCGCAAGATGAACGTAACCCGCCGTACCTGCGGCTATTTGGGCGAAAACTTCTGGAACGTCGGCAAGACTAAGGAAATTAAATCAAGGGTTTTGCACCTTTAATAAGGCGTGAAGATTATTACGCCAAAGCGGTAAACTCGCCGTGGCATATCCGCCACGGCGTAATTTATAAAAAGGGGATAAAATTATGAACTATGCCACTATAAAATGGTACGATATATCCAACGGACCCGGCGTGCGCGTTTCGCTGTACGTTTCGGGCTGCCGCAATCACTGCAAGGGTTGCTTTAATAAGGAAACTTGGGATTTCGACTACGGCGAGCCCTTCACTAAAGACGTCGAAGATAAGATAATCGAAGCGATGAAGCCCGACTATATCAGCGGCTTTACCCTTTTGGGCGGCGACCCGTTCGAGCCTGAAAACTCTAAGGTGCTTGCGCCCTTTATGAAGCGTTTGCGCTCAATCTATCCTGAAAAATCGTTCTGGTGTTTTACGGGCTACGACTTGGATTCCGAGCTGTTAACGGGCAAGAAGGGCGATTTAAACGACGTTATGGATATTTTAAACACGCTCGACGTGCTTGTAGACGGTAGATTTATAGAAGAAAAGAAGGACTTAAACCTGCGCTTTAAGGGTTCTTCCAACCAGCGCACCATACTCGTTAAGCCCACGCTTGAAAAGGACGAAGTCGTGCTGTGGGACGGCGAGACCAAGATTTAACAATACACACAGGGGAAATAATCAAGATGGAAAAAACGCAAGTATCTATTAAAAAACTCAACGCTAACGCAACGATACCTACTTACGGCAGCGAATATGCGGCGGGTGCAGATTTGTATGCCTGCCTTGACGGCGAAGCGACTATCGCACCCCATACCACCGTGCTTATTCCCACAGGTATCGCTATGGAATTGCCCGTCGGCTATGCAGGTCTTATCTACGCTCGCAGCGGACTTGCAACCAAGAAAGGGCTTGCCCCTGCAAATAAGGTCGGCGTGGTCGACTGCGACTATCGCGGCGAAGTTAAAGTAGCCCTGCACAATCACGGCGAAATTAACCAAACGGTTGCCTGCGGCGAGAGAATCGCTCAGCTTGTAATCGCCCCTTATTTGACCGCGCAATTTATTGAAAGCGAAGAGCTTTCCGAGACGGTGCGTGGGGCGGGCGGGTTTGGCTCGACGGGAAGCAAATAATTCTCTTCAAATATACTTCGCAATACGGTGTCGCCTTTACGTTTTGGCTCAGTCATTTATGCATAAGTAAACTCCTTCAGGTTTTCCGCGCTCTCCGAAAAAGGACTTCCGCAAAAGATTTGCTTGCAAAGATTTTGTGGAAAAAGGAGACGCAACGAAGCAAAAGAAGCCTTTGCGATAACAAAGGCGTTAAAGCGAAGTTTGCGTTGACGCACTCGTTTCTTTTCAAAGCCGCATACCCCGAAATAAGGTAAAGATTATTCTAAAAAAATTATGGCTTTAATCTTGCTTTCCCTAAAGAATAGGGAAAGTGGGTCGCAATAAAGTGCGAGCCGATAGAGTTTGATTATTTGAATAATTATACCGCATTAAAAAGTTTACAACCTTTTTACAAAATTTGCGTCATAAAATTACTTTTACGGCATATTATATAGATGTGGAAACGAAGGGGGCAAACCCTTCCCCATAGCAGCTTGCGCGGCGAATAATGGTAAAAGTCGTGTACAGCTTAAATAAAAAACAATCGGCGTATCAAAGGATACGCCGTTTTTCTATACTTTTATTAAATTGCGTTTTGTTTGGTCAAGCTTTAAGCAGATTACAAGTCGAAAGCAATGGCGGTTACGTCGTCTTTAATTTCGCCGCAGAAGGTCTTTAAATTGCTCTCTAAATTCTTGATAAATTCTTCGCCCGTGCGCGATACTGAAAGGGTGCGGATAGCGCCTTCAACGCCGAACATTTCGCCGTAGCGGTTCTTGCTCTCGGTTACGCCGTCGGTCAAAAGCACGAGCACGTCGCCCGATTTATAGGGAATGGTGTCTTCAAAGTAGGCAGGGTTTTCAAACCAGTTGGAAACGGGGGGAGAGTTGAGCATAATTCGCGTTATGCCGCCGCCCGACTTCAAGAGAATGGGTACGTTATGCCCTGCCATCGAATAGGTTATGCTGTCCTTATCAATTCTCGCCGCCGCAACGGTGATATAGTTGCGCTCGTCCAAGTTAAGCTCGGAGAATTTTTGCGAAAGCTTTTCAATGGCTTCCGCAGGGGAATAGACGTTTTTGTCGTAAGCCGCTTTGACGAACGCGGTAAGCATACCTGCGGAAATACCCTTGCCCGAAACGTCTGCAATTACGCCGCACGCAGAAGAGCCGACGGTGAACACTTCGGGAAGGTCGCCGCCGATATCTCGGCAGGGGATATACAGGTAGGAATAGCGTTTGCCGCCTGCCCATTTACCTGCAGGCAAAAGACGTTGCTGAATATTTTTCGCCGTCTGCAATTCCCTTGCAATCTCAAGCTCTAATGCGTCGTCGATAATGCCCATACACAGTCCGCCGCCCAACGGTTTGATTGTGATAGAAAAGGATACTTCGTGTCTGCCGCCGTCGATAAGGCTTAAGATAACCCTTCTCGACAGTTCTTTATTAGAACAGAAGGAATCTTCGAAAGCCGCCGCGAGCGAACAGCCCAACGACTGCCCCGCAAGCACACACTTTTTGCAGTCGCCGTTTGCGCAGCCGAACGCCTTGCCGAGAGATAGGCGGCGCACGTCCTTGCCGAACAACGTCTTAAACGCCGTGTTCATAAACACGGCTTTAAGGTCTCTATCCACGACGACTACTGCGGAAGGTACGCCGTCTATAATTTTGCGATAGAATTTCTCAATCATTTTTTATGGAAGATAAAACTTTAATTTTCCTGCAACTATATGCGCTTCAAGGGGAACGTTATCGTACAGCTCGCCTTCAGCCTGAATAGTGGGGATATCGTTTTCGGGAATAAATTTAACTTCTTTGCACTTAACGTAAGTCGCTTCTTTAATCTTGTGCGCCTTGCCGAGTACGAGCTTAATAAACGCGAAAACCATTCTTATGCGCGATATGTAGTCGACGACGATTAAGTCCATATATCCGTCGTCAATTTTTGCGGTGGGGAAGAGTTTAATTCCGCCGCCAAAGCTCGTGCCGTTGGCAACGCAGGCAATCATGCCGTTAAACGCCTTTTCTTCGCCGCCGTCCCAGCTGACCTTAAAGCTGGTAAACTTAAAGTGGCGAAGCGCCTTAAAGAGTGCGGAAAAGTATTTGTTGCGTTTTTTGTTTTTGGAAGAGTAGGCAAACTTAAGCACGTCTACGTCAATGCCCGTACCTACGGCGTTGATACTGCGCAGCCCGTTGGAAAGCTCTATAAAATCTATGGGCTTTGCTTGGTTTAAAATTATCCTTTCCGCCGCTGTAACGGGGTTGGAAGGTATCTTGTTGGCGTCTGCAAAGTCGTTGCCCGTCCCTACGGGGATAAGACCTAACGTGCAGTTTTCAACGCTTTCAATGCCGTTTAAAACTTCGTGCAGGGTGCCGTCGCCGCCCATTGCGATAATATCGGCGTACTTGCCGCCTTTGGTTAGCTCTTTAACTATTTCGGTGGCGTGACCCTGCCTGTCCGTCAAGTGAAATTCGACCTGTCTTCCAGCCTTTTCAAAGACGGCTTTAACCGCTTCAATCTGTTTGGTTTTTCTGCGGTCGAGATTGCCGCCGTTTGCTATAACGTGATACATAACTTTATTCCATACTCTTTCGTGTGTATAAACTATACCCTATAATTATACAATATCGGTGCGCATAATGCAATAGTTTTTTTGACTTTAAGATTGCATAAGTTTGGCACCTGTGCTATAATCAAACCGAAAAGAGATAAAAAAGCGTTGTATAATTATGAAAATTCGTGTTCCGCAAAAACTTAATATGCTTGCCGCTGCCCTGACCAAACCCCTATACGTGGTGGGCGGCGTGTGCCGAGATACGCTTGCAAATCTCCACTCGGGTACGCTTGATTGGGACATATGTGCGCCCCTATCGGCGGAAACCGTTGCAAACGCCGCGCAAAGCGTGGGAATTAATGTCGTGTCAACCTATAAAAATACGGGTACGGTAAAGATGGAAGCGGACGGCGAGAGCTTTGAATACACCTGTTTCCGCACGGATAAGTACGTCCGCGGAACTCACGTTCCCGTTTCGGTATGCTTTACCGAAGATATGGCGTTGGACGCGCGCCGCCGCGACTTTAAGTGCAACGCAATCTACTACGATATTTTAAAGGGCGAGTTTTGCGACCCGTTGGGCGGTATAGACGATATTGAATCCAGGCGATTAACGACGGTAGCCGCACCCCAAAAGGTGTTTGGCGAAGACGGGTTAAGGCTTATGCGCCTTGCAAGAATTGCCGCGCAGACGGGCTTTACGCCCACTCAAGAGTGCTTAGACGGTGCTATTGCCAACGCGTATCTTATAAAGGACGTCGCGGCGGAAAGGATTTGGGCAGAGCTAAACGCAATACTTTCGGCTGACGCAAAATACGGAAATCGCGGCGGACAGTACACGGGGCTTAAACTGCTTAAAGAGATAGGCGTGCTTGAAATAATCTTGCCCGAACTGACTTTGGGCGATAAAATGGAACAGCGCAGCGACTTTCACGACCACGACGTTTTGGAGCACTCTCTTCGCGCCGTACTGTACGCGCCCTTGCAAATTCGCCTTGCCGCACTTCTGCACGACGTGGGCAAGCCGTACTGCCTGATAAATTACGGCAAGTACAGCCGTCACGACGAAGCAGGCAGGCGCATATCGCTTGAAATCTGCTCAAGACTTAAGGTTGCAAGCAAGCTTGCTGAAAGGGTCTCTCAGCTCGTGGGTCTGCATATGTACGATTTGTCCTGCGCGGCGTCGGAAAATAAGGTGCGCAAGTTCATCGTAAATCACTTTGCCGTAATAGACGAGCTTTTAATGCTTAAACAGGCGGATTATTCAGCCTGCAAGGACGATTTATCCGTTGCACCCTGCGTAAAAAAATGGAAAACTATTATTGAAAGGATGAAGGCGGAAGGCGTACCGTTCACCTTAAAACAGCTTGCAGTCAGGGGCAGCGACTTGATTGAATCGGGACTATCCGCAGGGCAAGTGGGTAAAACGCTCAACTTTTTACTTGAACAGGCGGCAATGGGGTGCGTGCCTAACCAAAAGGAAAAATTGCTTATTTTTGCACTTCGCAACTGATGAGCGCCGCCGCCTGAACGGGCTTAGAAGTCGGCGGTATTATTTTAGGCGTCATTTAGTTGATTTTTGCATTATAAATATAGTATAATAATAAATAACTTAAAGTCGGGTAATGCCGCAACCTGTTTTTCAAGGCGGCAGACGGCGGCAATTTAAGCCGTAAACGGCTTTTCTCGGCGTTTTTACGCCGCATTTCGGGAGGCAAATATGGCAGATAAGGGAAGAAAAAGAAGCAGAAGCAGCAGAGGTTCAAGCTCTGTCGCTGTCGGTATCATCTCATTCCTTCTTGGATTTTTGTTCGCTTTTATAGTACTATTCGGCAGTATCTTCGGCGTGGGCTACGTCGCGGCGACTACGGATATAAATAAGATTTTCGAGTTGTTCGGTCTGGAAAACAAGAACGCAGACTACGACGAGAGCGACCCTGACAGCAATAAATATAATTACATAAACGCCGACCAGGCGCCCAATATCTATACGCTCGTCACCGAAATTATCAATATGGCGAACGAAGGGCTTGGCGAGATTAATTTAAACAAGATTGACGCGCTCGCGCCCGTTACCGAAACCGTTTTGAATTTTGCGTACGGCTTTATCGACGACGTGGTAGATTTCGATAAGGAATACTTCCAGGACGTGTCATTGACGTCGATTATCGACTCGGTCACCAATTCTTTGTACTACGTCCGCACTTCGAAGCTCGTTGAAATGCTCAACACCAAGATGGGCTATTCCGTCGACCTTTCCGAAATTCCCATCGTCAGCTATTTAATCGACGGCGTGGAATCTTCCTACGCAACGGTCAAGGGAATGGACGAAAGCTTTAAACTGCCCGTACTCTTCGATTATTATGTAGACGACGGCAGTGCAATCGGCTACGGACGCACCGTTGCCGACCCCAACGGTATTTCCGCTTATCCTTCAAACTTTGGCGGCGACACTTCGTTTATCCACGAAACGACCCTTAAAAATTCCGACGGCAATCAGCTTTATAAGGTATATTACGTTCCCTGCAAGGTGACCGCAACGGGCATAGAAGAAGCGGAATATATCGTAAAGAAAAACGTTCAGGAAGACCCCAACGTAACGTTTTCTAAGGACGGCAACACGGTTAAACTCAAGTACGTTTTCAGGACGGTAGAGTTCGGCGAAGATACCGACTTTATTGCAGTAAAAAGCAACGTGGTGAACGGCGTCGAAACCTTCGAGTTGGACTATCAGGCAATCGTAGACGCTAAAAATCCCAGCTCTTCCGCAACGGCGTCCGACCGCTACTTGGGCTATTCCTACTACGAATCGTACGCAAGGAACTACTACGACGGACCTAATAAAAGGGACGAGAACGACAGTATGTTCGGCGTCTCTACCGTAAACTATATCAACTACTTTAAAGACAATGCGGGCAACGTAATTGAATACGACCCCCTTCTTATATCGGATATTATGCTCGACGCGCTCAACCCCTTGAACAACGTACCCGTTGCAAGCGTAGTTAACGCAAGTCAGGCAGAGATGGTCAAGGGTATCTTCGGCGACACTTCGCTCGGCGATATCTTAAGCCAAAACGTAAACTTTAACGAGCTTGTAAACGATATTTACATTTCTACCTTCATAAAGGACGTGCGTGCGGACGATAAGGTCATGCCTTTTATAGTGTATAACCTTACGGGCATTAAGCAGGACGGCTCGGGCAACTACACCGCAATTTACGATAAGGACGGCGAAAACGTCGTAGCGAACTTAGTGGTAGAAGACGGCATAATCAAATCCGTGACCAATTCGGTAACGGGCGATAAGATTAAGGGCAACAACGTTGCAGACTTAAAGACCTTGACAAACGGTTTGACCTTAGACGTATTTATCGACGTCAAGGCGGACGACGCAATTATGGCATATCTTGGCTTCGGCATAACCGACGTAGAAAAGGTAGTCGGTCAAGACTATTCGCATATAGGTAAAATCGGAAGCAAAACCGTATATATCTACACCGACGACGGCGGTATTATAACAAAGGTTATTGACGAAAACGGTTTCGAAGTGGGCGGAACTAAGGTTGACGAAGTATCCGATAGAGTCAACACGATTATGGACGTTCTTTCCTTACCCGACTTCATACAGGTTGACCCCACCGACGCCATTATGGCATATCTCGGCTACGGCGTATACGACGTCGTTGAAAGTCACGGCGTAAACAACGGTAAAGAGTACAGCCACGTCGGCTTGTATATGCACAACGGCACTGAAGTAACGGTATATATTTCCACCGAATTAGACGAAGGCGACCTTGTCGTTACAGGCGTATGGCACGGTGATGGAAGCGTTTCGGGTACGAAGATTAATAACGTTTCCGAAAGATTAGACAATATCACGAACGCCATAGCCATAACCGAATTTATCGATATCGACCCCGACGACGCGATTATGGCGTTTATGGGCTACGGCATTTCGGGCTGTCAAGCGGTTGCAGGCACCGACGCTTTAGGCAACGACTACGACTATAAGGCAACCTACAAGACGGCAGGCGGCACTAATCTTGAATGCTATCTCACCGTCAACGGCGAAGGCGCGATTGATAAGGTTTGGTATATCAAGGAAAGCGCAACGGTTAATATTACGGGTACTAAAATAGGCGCTGTTCCCGATAGAATCAGCGCGTTGACGGATACGCTTACTATCGGCGAAATCATCACCGTAGACGGCGACGCGTCGATGATATTGCAGGCGATTAAGGATACTACAATCGGCGGTCTGGACGAAAGAATTAACGAGCTTACCGTCAGCGACGTGCTTACCCAAGACCAGATTGAAAACAACAGCATATTGCCGCAGTTAAAGGATACTAAAATCACTCAACTCGGCACCGAAATAGATAAGGTAGTTATTCAGCGTATCTACGCCGAAAATATCTACGGCGTTGCGGCAAATTCCGACCCTGCACTTGCAACCACCTTCAATTCGGCATATCTGTACTACGAGTTGGTAGACGGAAGCTACGTGCTAACCGAAAAGAATTGCGCAGGCAAGACCGATACCGAATACGACAATGCGTTAGGCAAGCTCACCGAAGAGCAGTTCAACGCAGGCACCTATTATTCCTACGGCGAAGCTAAGGGTATGTGGAAGCTCATATTGTACAGGGTGGAAGGCAATACCAAGACCGAAAAGGCGTACACCTTAAACAACTTCAACAACATGGTCAATTCCTGTGCGGAAAGCGTTTATAACTCAACGCTGGGCGAGCTTAAGGAAGCTAAGATTATCGGCGAAGATATAGAGCTTAACAAAAAGCTGAGAGTTGTAGAAGTAGAAGGAATGACGCCTACGGTAAAATACGTGTCCGTAGACAGTTCAGGTACGCTCATTAAGGTAGACAGCGCAGAAGACGCTAAAGCGTTGAGCGAATTTACCTTGAAACAGTTACTTAAGGCTATAACCGAGTTGTTGGCACTTTAATTCAACTAAATAAACTTTCGGGGTGCGTTATGCGCCCCGAAAAAACGTTTGACAAATTATTTTAGATATTGTATTATAGTACAGCGTTTAAAAACGCCTATATAACCTTGAATACCGTAGGTGGTATTCCGATTAAGTCCGGGAGGTGAAAAATTATGAAAACTTACGAAATGCTTTACGTGTTGGACGCGGCTTTAGCAGACGAAGCAAAGGAATCCTTTGTTTCCAAGTTCGAAGCTATCGTTTCAGACAACGGCGGCAAGGTAGTTTCCACCGATAAGTGGGGCGTAAAGAAGTTGGCTTATCCCATCAACTATAAGCACGACGGCTATTACGTTTTAATGACCTTTGAAGCCGAAGCTAACGTAGTTAAGGAGCTTGACAGAATTGCAGGCCTTAGCACGGAAGTTTTAAGAAGAATGATAACTATTAAGTAAGATAAGGGTAGACAGATGAACAAGGTATTTTTAATAGGAAATCTCACTCGCGACCCCGAGCTTACGGAGACAAGCAGCGGCGTATCCGTATGCCGTTTTGCAATCGCCGTAAACAGGAATTATTCGGGTTCCGATGGTGAGAGAAAGACCGACTTTTTTAACGTAACTGCTTGGAGAGGTCTTGGCGAAACGGTTTCCCGCTATGCTAAGAAGGGCAACAAGGTTGCGGTAAGCGGTTCAATTGAGTTGCGCAATTACGAAGATGCTCAGGGCGCTAAGCGTACTTCTGTGGATATCATTGCACAGGACGTAGAGTTCTTATCCCCTAAGGGTTCGGGTAACGGCGCAGGGTACGAAAGCGATATGCCCGTTCAAAGCGGTTCTAAAAAGCCCGCTTTACAGTCCTTTGACGACGACGGCGATATCCCGTTCTAATCCCATTTAAGAGTATAAGGAGAATAGTCATGGAAGAAAAGACCACGAATACAACGGCAGCTCCTGCACAAGCAGGCGCAAAAAAGCCTTTTAAAAGAGCACCCCGCAGGAAGGTCTGCGTTTTCTGCCAGGAAAAAGTTGAAGTTATCGACTATAAGGACATTAACCGCCTTAAGAAGTTCGTTACCGAATCCGGCAAAATGCTTCCCCGCCGTATGAGCGGCAACTGCGCAAAGCACCAGAGAGAGCTTTCTAAGGCAATCAAGCGTGCAAGGGTTGCGGCGTTACTTCCTTTCAAGGGTGAGTAATTAAGAAAAAAGCAATAAAAAGCGAGAGTGTAGACTCTCGCTTTTTTTCTTTATCCGCTTTTCACTAAAAAGACAAAATTTTAATTACAAACAGCACTTTACATAGACGACTAAACGTGTTATAATTAAAGGGTAGAAAAATTTTTTAAGGAGAATTAAAGAAATGGGTTTTGAACAAAACTTTTCACTTAAAGGCAAAATTGCTCTCGTAACCGGCGCTTCCTACGGTATCGGTTTTGCAATCGCTTCCGCTTATGCAGAAGCAGGCGCAACTATCGTTTTCAACGATATCAATCAGGAACTCGTAGATAAGGGTATCAAGGCGTACGCAGAAAAGGGCATTAAGGCTCACGGCTACGTCTGCGACGTAACCAACGAAGAAGCAGTAAACGCTCTCGTTGCACAGGTAGAGAAGGAAGTAGGCGTAATTGATATCCTTGTAAACAACGCAGGTATCATTAAGCGTATTCCTATGGTGGAAATGTCCGCCGCTGATTTCAGAAAGGTTATCGACGTTGACTTGAACGCACCCTTCATCGTATCTAAGGCCGTTATCCCTTCAATGATTAAAAAGGGTCACGGCAAGATTATCAACATCTGCTCTATGATGAGCGAGCTCGGCAGAGAAACCGTTTCCGCTTACGCTGCTGCAAAGGGCGGTCTTAAAATGCTTACCCGTAACATCTGCTCTGAATACGGCAAGTACAACATTCAGTGCAACGGCATAGGACCCGGTTATATTGCTACTCCCCAGACCGCACCCCTTCGCGAGCGTCAGCCCGACGGCAGCCGTCATCCTTTCGACAGCTTTATTTTAGCTAAGACCCCTGCAGAGCGTTGGGGCAACCCCGAAGATTTAGCAGGTCCCGCAGTGTTCCTTGCATCCGACGCATCCAACTTCGTAAACGGCCACGTGCTGTACGTTGATGGGGGTATCTTAGCATACATCGGCAAACAACCGTAAGCTAATTCTCTTCATATAAGCGTCGCAATACGGTGTCAGGCTGCGTTTTTCTCGGGTCATTTACTACTTAGTAAACTCCCCGTCGAAAATACTCGCCTTTCTTGTCTTGCTCGCTTCTTTGAAGAGTGATGGGCTTAGGCGTTCCTGCGCCTTGAACTGCTCGTATCTATGAAGAGAAACATACCCAAATAAGGTGAAAAATACGCCCCGCACGGTTCCGTGTGGGGCGTATTATTTAGCCATTAATCTTGCTTTCCCTAAAGAATAGGGAAAGTGTCACGAACGAAAGTGAGTGACGATAGAGTTTGATACTTCTAATTTATATTATTACAAAATCACAAACCGCGCGTTGCCGAACTTCTGTAACGCGCGGTTAGCTTTTAATCTATACCATATTAATATATATGATTGACATGAGATTAGTAGGTCAAGTGCGAAAGCAATTAAGAAACATAGTCAAGGGGAACCCTTGCTTGACCTGTATTGAGTTGGTCAACCGATAAAGCAAATAAGAAACATAGTCAAGGGGAACCCTTGTCAAGGCTAAGCCTTGTTGTGTTTTTTCTGTAAATATTCGTGCATAGCCAAGGCAACACGCTTGGACTGTTCGGAAGCTTCGACAACGGTCTTAGCGCCCTTAACGACGTCGCCCGACGCAAACACGCCTTCACGGGTAGTCTCGCCGTTCTCGCCGATTTTTGCAAGTCCCCTTTCGTTGGTTTCAAGCCCTTCGGTCTGGCTTAAAATCAAGTTGGAAGGTCTTTGCGAAATACAAATCATAACGCTGTCCGCCTTCATAAGCGTAGGCGTGTCGGATACGGAAATCAGCCTGTGGTTCTCGTCGCAGACGGTGTCGGCAAACAAAACGCCTTCGTCGGTAATTTCAACGGGCTGTTTGTTGTAGACGAACTCTGCGCCTTCGTACTCGGCGTATTCCTTTTCTTCTTCGCTTGCCGAGTAGTTGTCCGAACGCACCGTAATTTTAACGTCCTTAACGCCCATTCTAAGCGCCGTCCTTGCAACGTCCATTGCGACGTTGCCTGCGCCGATAATAATCATACTGTCGCCCAGCTGACCGCGGTACGCTTCGGGCTTTTCCAGATAGTGTACGCCGTAGTGAACGTGCCCGAGCGTTTCGCCCTTGATATTGAGCGAGATAGGCCAGGTTACGCCCGTACCGATTGAAATGGCTTCAAAACCGTCGCGGAACAGCTCTTCAATGCCAAACGCCTTACCTATGGTTATGTTGAACTTAATCTTAATACCCATACGCAGCATAAGCGTCTTATATCTGTCTATGATTGACTTGGGCAGACGGAATTCGGGGATACCGAAACGAAGTACGCCGCCTATGTCGGACTTGCTCTCGAATACGGTCACGTCGTAGCCTAATTGCGCCATTTTAATGGAAATGGTTATACCTGCAGGGCCCGACCCCACGACTGCGACCTTAATACCGTTGGAAGGCGCTTTAGTCAGCTCTAAGCTGTCCAAATATCTCTCGGAAATAAAGTTTTCGATTGTAGAAATCTCTACGGGTGCGCCTTTAAGTCCGCGCACGCAATGACCTTGGCATTGATTGCCGTGGTTGCAAACTATCGAGCAGACAACCGAAAGGGGGTTGTTGTCAAAGAGCATTCTTCCTGCTTCGTCAATGTCGCCCTTTAAAAAGGTCTGAATAAAATCAGGAATGGGCGTGTTGATAGGACAACCCGTTCTGCATAAAGGCTTTTTGCAGTTAAGGCAGCGTTTTGCTTCAGCTATAACGTTATGAGCCATATTAAATTCTCTCCCTTATATCAT
>JBJEVB010000052.1:26899-36292 GCA_051884155.1 Candidatus Coproplasma sp.
GTTTTGCTTCAGCTATAACGTTATGAGCCATATTAAATTCTCTCCCTTATATCATACTTATTTTTTAATAATTTGCGGTTTTAAACTTATTAACCGTATTAAACTTCGGCGAGCGCCGCCTTAATCTTTTCAATCATTTCGGCGTATTCAGCGTCGGATAAATAGGTCTTAGCGGGGTTCATAGTAAACGTGCCGCCCCATTCGTCGCCGCCTGCGTACTTAGGGCAAAGGTGCACGTGCAGGTGGCAACCCGTATCGCCGTACATACCGTAGTTGAGCTTATCGGGGTGGAACGCCTTGTGGATAGCCTTAGCCGCCTTATTTACGTCTGCGAAGAATGCGTTTCTCTCTTCATCGGAGATGTTGACGATTTCGCTAACGTGGTCCTTATAAGCTACTATGCACCTGCCGATTTTTGACTGCTCTTTAAAGAGAATGAGCGATGAAACGTTCAAATCGCAAATAAAAATGCCGAACTTTTCCAAAAGCTCGCCGCGCATACAATAGCCGCAATTAGTATCTTTCATAAACTACGAACCTACCTTATTATAATTAACATTATAATTATATCACGCAAGTTTCGTAATTTCAATAGCAAAAACAAATTTTTATAGGCGAAAGGGCGCATAAAATAACGGGGATAATGGCATAAAAAACCAAATTTATATTTTTTTTATTTTTTAGTTGTATCGTGTTGATTTTTGCTTTTCATTGTGATAAAATTCTATACAATGTGAAAATGTTTCTAATTTTGAGTGACGTTTTCAAAAAATAAACTTAAGAGGGGTTAAAAATGGAATTGCTTTTAATCATTGCAGGTGCGGCAGTCATACTCGCCGTTGCTTGCGCCGCACTTAACTTCTTCGTTACCAAGAAGTTGGGTGAAGGTACTGAAAGAATGCAGGAAATCGCCGCCGCAATCCGCGTGGGCGCAAATGCGTTCATTAAGTACGAGTATAAAATCGTTGCCATGATAGGTTCTGTCGTCGCAGTGATTTTAATTGCTTTCGTTAGCTGGCAGACGGGTATCGCGTTTATCATCGGCGCACTCGTTTCCGCAGCCGCAGGTTTCGTCGGCATGAAGATAGCAACTTACGCAAACGTAAGGGTTACCAATGCCGCAAACGAAACGAGAGATACGGGTAAGACGTTAAAGGTTGCCTTCCGCGGCGGCTCGGTAATGGGCTTATGCGTTGCAGGCTTTGCACTCTTCGGCGCGCTCGTAGTATTCTTAATCTTCGGTCTTGGCTGCCACCAGATTGACGACGTACTCGGCACGACTACCCCCATCTGGACCAACTGGACGGGGCTTGACGCAGGTTTAACCATGACGCTTTCGGGCTATGCTCTCGGCTGCTCGATTATCGCGCTCTTCAACCGTGTAGGCGGCGGTATCTATACTAAAGCCGCAGATATGGGTGCGGACCTTGTTGGTAAGACCGAAGCGCACATTCCCGAAGACGACCCCAGAAACCCTGCAACTATCGCAGATAACGTTGGCGACAACGTAGGCGACGTAGCAGGCTTGGGCAGCGACCTTTTGGAATCTTTCGTAGGCGCAATGCTCTCCGGCGTAATCTTAGGCTGTGAAATCTTTGCGCACAACTTAGGCGCAGGCATTTCCGAAACGCTTTTAAGGACCATGCTCTTATTCCCTATGGTATTTGCAGGTATCGGTCTTTTGGGCTGCGTAGTAGGTATCTTCTACTTATTGTTAATGCCTTTAAAGAAAAACACCAACGTACATATGCAGCTTAACATTGCAACGTGGATATCCGCAGGTATATCGGTCGTAGGCTGTTTCCTTTTAAGCTTCTTTATGTTCCAAGGTCACGACGCTGCCGTGCTTGAAAACGTGCTTAAGTTCAAGGCTGGCAACTTATCCCCTTGGATAGCGGCAGTTTTAGGTATTGCGGCAGGTATAATAATCGGTATCATTTCCGAATACTACACCAGCTACGACTACAAGCCCACTAAGGATATTTCCAAGTCGGCAAAAGAAGGTCCTGCACTCACCATTACCGAAGGTATGGCAACGGGTATGATAAGCTGTATGCTTCCCGTAATCGTTCTCGGCGTAGCAATCTTCGGCGCTTATTTGGTAGCAGGTTTATACGGCGTATCCTGTGCGGCAATTGGTATGCTTTCATTCGTTGCGGCAACCGTATCCGTCGACACTTACGGACCTATTTCCGATAACGCAGGCGGCATTGCAGAAATGTCCTTCCTTGACCCTGAAGTTCGTGAAATTACCGACCAGCTCGACGCAGTCGGCAACACCACGGCGGCAATCGGCAAGGGCTTTGCAATCGGCTCTGCGGCGTTTGCAACCATCTCGCTTCTCTGCTCTTATTTGTACGCTTTCGGCGGCGTAGACGTTATGGGTCAGGTATTGCTTAACATTGCCCAGCCCCTTACGCTCGTAGGCGGCATCGTAGGCGCGGCAATTCCCTTCATGTTCTCGGGTATGCTTATCAAAGCAGTTGCAAAGGCAGCAAGAAACATGGTAGAAGAAGTGCGTAGACAGTTCAGGGATATCCCCGGCATCTTGGAAGGCACTGCTAAGCCCGACTATGAAACCTGCATTCAGATTTCTTCTAAGGGCTCAATCAAGCAGATGACCGTTCCCTGCCTTATCGCAATCATCATTCCCGTTGCAGGCGGCTTTATCTTCGGACCCGAATTCGTTGGCGGTCTGTTGGTCGGCGCAATCATTGCGGCAATAATGCTTGCAATCTACACGGGTAACTCCGGCGGCGCTTGGGACAACGCAAAGAAGTACATCGAGTGCGGCGGCGTTGAAGGCGTTAAGAAGGGCGAAGAAGACTACGACGCAGTTCACGACGCGGCAGTCGTAGGCGACACCGTTGGCGACCCCTTAAAGGATACCGTAGGACCTTCCCTTGATATTCTCATCAAGATAATGTCAACCATCTCGCTTGTAATCGTCGTTCTCTTTAAGGAATACAACCTGTTCTCATTGCTCGGTCTTTAATTCTTAAAAACGCAAAGCACAAAATTTAAGTAAAATTTAGTAATACGGTCTGCGAAAAAACTTTCGCAGACCGTATTTTCACAAAAAACACATTATTCTGTTTTGACAATTTAACATTTGCATAATATAATTAAAGGGTATAGGGTAAATTGCCAAAATATTACTTTTTGGCAAATTTCCTTTGGGGGTGAGTAGATGAAAAAGAAATTTCTTGCCTGCGCCGCTCTTGCGGCAACGCTCTCGGTTACGGCTTTTTGCGGCTGTTCTCAACCGAAGGGCATAGTGTCTATAGAAAAGACCGATAGCGTAGGGCTTATAGATTACTACACCATAAGCTATTCGGACGGCACTACTTCTACGTTTACCGTAACCAACGGTAAAGACGGAAAAGACGGGCAGGACGCGCCTGCGCTCACCGTAGACGACGTGTACGAGTTCTATAGAGAGACCAACCCCGATATGAGCAAGGAAGAATTTGTTGAACAATTTCTTTCAATAGACGGCGGCGAGTCGCAATCAAATTTAAACGCCGTTTCGGCAATGCTCTGCAGCGGACTTAAGATTTATACTTTCTTTAACGTAAACAACGTTTGGAACGGCGGCACTTACGAAACTTACAGCTTGGGCAGCGGCGTAATCTACAGAATCGACGAAGATTATTCCTATATCTTAACCAACTACCATGTAGTGTACGAAGATAGCGACGTCAGCGACGATAAAATCACCGACAAGATTTACGCCTATATGTACGGCAGCGAGTATAAACCCGTGCGCAACAGCTCAACGGGGAAATATACCGCAACCGACAACTATGCCCTAACGTGCGAATTCGTGGGCGGCTCGCCCGAGTGCGACGTTGCGATAGTTAAGGTGGATACGGCGACGTTAACGGCTAAATATCCGTATGCAAAGGCGGTAAAGGTCAACGAAAGCTATCAGGTCGGTCAGCAGGTTTATGCGTTCGGCGACCCCGGCGGCTACGGGTTAAGCGTAACTAAGGGCATCGTCAGCGTCGAGCTCGAGACCGTTAGCTTAGACGTTGCAGGTACGCGTGATTTTTACGTTTTAAGGACGGATGCGGATATGACGCACGGCAATTCGGGCGGCGGTCTTTTCAATGCGTACGGGGAATTTGTAGCCCTGTGCAATGCGGGCAGCGAGAGCATAGAAAGCTTAAACTATGCCGTGCCTGCCAAAGCGGTTGCGCCCTGTGCGGACGGCGTGATTTACTACAACAAACAGAACGAAAGCTATCACGGCACCTACAGAATGTATTTGAACGTAAATTTAGTCGAGAGCAACTGCCGCTACGTTTACGACGAAAAGACCAAGACGGGTAAGGTTAAATGCGACGTGTCCGTCTATAAGAGCGAAACGGACGAAGCCAACCCTGCGGAAGGCACCCCTGCGTATTTAATGGGGTTACAGGGTGGGGATTCGATTAAGGCTATTTCTATCAACGGCACCGCGTACGAGATTAATCGCCTGTTCGATATAAGCAACACTCTTATGCGCGTAAGGGAAGGGGATAGCGTGTCCGTAATCCTTCAGCGCGACGGTGAAGAAATTACTTCCGCCGCATACGTTGCAACGCAGGCGGATTTTAAGGCGATTTAAACCCAAATAAGGGGAAAGAGAATATGGAAGAGAATAAAAAGACGCTGTACTCTGCAGTACAGCCCACCAACAATTTAACGATAGGCAACTATATCGGCGCAATAACCAACTTCGTGCAGCTTCAAAAAGAGTATAACTGCGTCTACGCCATCGCCAATATGCACGCGATTACGGTCAGGCAAAACCCTGCCGAGCTTCGCCAAAGGACGCTTGCGCTTCTTGCTTTGTACATCGCTTGCGGCGTAGACCCCGAAAAGTGCATACTCTATCTGCAGTCGCACGTGCCCTGTCATGCCGAGCTTGCGTGGGTGCTGAACACCTTTACCTACGTCGGCGAAATGGAGCGTATGACGCAATTTAAGGACAAATCTGCGCGCCACGCCGATAATATCAATATGGGGCTTATGGACTATCCCGTGCTTATGGCGGCTGATATACTCTTGTACCAGGCGGACTACGTGCCCGTCGGCGAAGACCAGCGCCAGCACCTTGAAATAACAAGGGATATTGCAACGCGTTTTAATAACGCTTATTCCCCCACGTTCACCGTCCCTCAGGGCATATTCCGCAAGGTTGGCGCAAAGATTAACGACCTGCAGGAGCCCACGAAGAAGATGTCTAAGTCGGGCGAAAATATTAACGGAGCAATATTCTTATCGGACGACAAGGATACGATTATGCGCAAGTTCAAGCGCGCCGTAACCGACAGTGACGGCGAAATTCGCTACGACCCCGTTTCAAAGCCGGGCGTAAGCAACCTGCTTTCAATCTACTCGGTATTCTCAGGAAAGAGCATAGAAGAAGCCGTTTCAGAGTTTGCAGGTAAGGGCTATGGCGACTTTAAGCTTGCCGTAGGCGAAACGGTCGCTTCCACACTTGAGCCCATTCAGGCAGAACAGGCAAAACTGCTTGCAAATAAAGATTATTTAAACGAAGTGCTTATCTCGGGCGCTCAGCGTGCAAACGCCATTGCGCGTAAAACTTTGGCTAAGGTCTATAAGAAAATAGGTTTCTATCAGGTTTAATAAATCGCTATGTTTGGATATATTCAACCCGACGCGCCTTATATGTTCATTAAGGACGAAAAACTCTATCACGCGGCGTACTGCGGAATGTGCAAATCAATAGGAAAGGTTTGCGGAAATGCGGCAAAGTCGGCGCTGACGTACGACGTAGCCTTTATGTCCTGTCTTCTGCACAACATTGCAAACTGCGACGTAAAGGTGGAAAAACGCCGTTGCGCGTTGCATATATTCAAGCGCCGCCCGATGGCTAAGCCGGACGACATAAGCCTTTTGTTGGGTTGTTTAAACACCGCGCTCGCGTACTATAAGCTTTTGGACGACAAGGCGGACGGCGACAAAAAGGGTATGTTTGCTTTTATCTTCAAAAGCGGCTATAAAAGGGCGCTAAAGCGCCACCCCAAGCTTGAACAAATTATTTCTCAATATATACAAAAGCAAAGGGAAATAGAGCAAAAGAACAGCGCAATCATAGAAGAAGCGTGCGAGCCTTCTGCCGAGATGATGAGAGACGCCGCCGCATATGCGTTGGGCGAATACTCTACCGAGCATACTTCGGCTTTAATCTACGACATAGGCAAATGGGTATACCTTGCCGACGCGTTGGACGACTACGATAAGGACGTAAAAAAGGGCAGATACAACGTGCTTTACAACGCGTTTAACGCCCCCTGCAAAAAGGAAGCGGTTGCCCTTCATAAGGAAGAGATTGACTTTATTTTCAATACCCTTTTTGCGGATATGCGTTTTCACTTATCGAAAATAGAGTTTCATTTCAATCACGATTTAACTGATAATATAATATTAAGGGGCATACCCTTAAAAACACGCAATTTGGTGTACGGCAAATGCGGTTGCGGAAAACACAAAAATAACGGCGAAGAGAACGCCTGAAATAGTTTAACCCACGCATATATGGCAGGCAATCGGCAAAATAACCCGATAGACCCCCATATATATGCGATTTAACTATATTAATAGGCGATTAACCCCGATATATGCAGGGTTTAATCAAAAAAAGAGAGAATATACCCCCATATATATGCAGGGTAATAAAAATACGGCAGAGTATAAAGGAGTTCGCATTTAATGAACAAGAAGAATTTGGAAATCTTAAATCTTTCGGAAGGCGCGACGGCGGAAGAGATTGAACAGGCTTATTCCACTTTAAAAGCTAAATATATGGAAGAGAGATTTTTAGACGGGGAAGCCGGCAACAACGCCGCAAAGATGCTCGGCAAAATCGAAACGGCGAGAGACGAGCTTATTGCCGAAATCAACGAAGCGGCAAAGAGCGACGATAGCGAAACCGAGACGGGCGACGCTTACTCTAAGGTTGAACAGCTCATTAAAGACGGCAACCTGCAGGACGCTCAGCGCGCGCTTGACGCCTTTAACGAGCGCAACGCCGAATGGCACTATCTGCAGTCCGTTGTGTTCTACCGCAAGAATTGGGTCAACGAAAGTAAGAAACAGCTTGAAATTGCTATGCGCTTAGATGCAGGCAACGACAAGTATAAGGAAGCGTATAAAAAGCTTTCCGATAAAATCGATTACGATGCGGGCAGGAATAATAGCAATCAAAACGGCGGTTCGGTCTACGAAGGTCAGGATATGACCTATTCGGGCGACAATCAAATGGGAGACTTCTGTGCGTCCTGCGCGGAGTGTTGTGCGCTCAACGCCTGCCTTAACTGTATGTGCAACGGCTGTTGCAGATAATAGACGGTAGGTGATAGAAGTTTATTTATGCCGAAGAATAAGAACAACAAATCATTCGAAATAGCGCTTTCAGGCGTATCCTGTGCGCTCACCGTAATATTTTTGTCGCTTGGAATTTTAAGCGGTTGGCTGCTTGCAACGGGCTATTGCATAGGCGTAATCTCGCTCATGCTGCCCCTTTCAAAAAAGTTCTATTTAGGCGATTTTCTCGCTTATTTAGGTGCGTGCATACTAACCGTAATTATGGGTGCGGCGGCAAAGTTTTGGGATATCGTTCCCTTCGTAATGTTCTTCGGCTTACATCCGCTTATAAACTGTATCCAGCAAAACACGGCTAAAAGGTTTAAAAGTAAAATCTTGTGCTATATCGTCTGGTTTATCTTCAAGGCGTTATGGTTCGACGCAACGCTTATCGTCGGCTACTACTTAGTTTACGACGGCGTTTTGGGCGGTTCGCTCTTCCCCCAAGAAGTTTACGACGTGGTCAATAACTATATAATTTTATTCGCATTCACGCTGGGCACGGTTGTATTTGCGGCATACGATTTTTTGGTTTTCAGGTGCCAAAGGGCGGTTGATTACTTTATAGGTAAAGTTAAAAGATAAAAACGATGGAAAAGAACGTTGAGTATTCAGGCGAAGTCCTTTCTCTCGGCAGCGAGGGGGAGGGCGTTATAAATTGTAACGGCGTAACGGCTTTCGTGCCGCAATGCCTTCCCGGCGAAAAGGTCAGCTTTAAGGCGCTTAAGGTTTCGGGCGGCGTCGCTTACGGCAAGCTTACGGAAGTGAACACCCTTTCAAAGGAAAGGGCTATTCCCGTCTGCGATAAATTCGGTAAGTGCGGCGGCTGTCAGCTTCAGCATATGAACTATGCTCTGCAACTTTCGTTCAAGCGCCAAACCGTAGAAAACTGTCTTAAAAAAATCGGCGGCTTGACCGTTCAGGTGAGCGACTGCGTTGCAAGCGATAGGGTTTTCGGCTATAGAAACAAGCTCGCCATTCCCGTCGGAGTGGACGCGGAAGGCAATAATGCAATAGGGTTTTACGCACCGCGTTCGCACCGCATCGTGCCCGTAAAAGAATGTGCGCTTCAGCAGAATTGGTCGGGCAAGCTCATCTCGCTTCTGCACCTTTATATGCACGAAAGCGGATTAAAAGGCTATGACGAGCGCACGCATAAGGGCGATATCCGCCAGCTCGTCGCAAGGGAAATAGACGGCAAGTTCATAATTTCGGTGGTTGCCGCGCATAAAGTCGATTTAGAAGGGTTTGCAAAAAAGCTTGAAACCGAGTTTAAAAATTTCACGCTTTTGCTCAATATTAATTCGTCTACGGGCAACGTAATTTTCGGCAAAGAGTGGCATATATGTCGCGGCAAAGGCTATTTCAACGGCAAAGATATGGGCGTTAAGTTCAAAGCGGGGGCAAACACCTTTTTGCAGGTAAACGACGACGTCAGGACAAAGCTGTATAAAGCGGTTACCGCCCAAGTTTGCTCAAAAGATAGCGTTGCGGTGGATTTATACAGCGGCGGCGGTATGCTAACGGCGCTTCTTGCAAAGGGCTGTAAGGCGGCGTACGGCATAGAGATTGTAAAAGAAGCGGTCGAGTGCGCGGACGAGCTTAAGGAAATGAACAACCTTTCGGATAAAATGTTCAATATCTGCGGTGCGGTAGAAGATAAGCTTACAGAAGTTTTCCGCCTTACCGAAGGCGCGGAAAGGGTGATTGTATGCGACCCGCCCAGAAAGGGTATGGAACGCTCGGTGGTCAACGCCATACTTGCAAGCGGTGCAAAAAAGGTGGTGTTAGTCTCCTGCAATCCTGCAACGCTCGCAAGAGATTTAGGACTTTTATGCGGCAGTTTAAAGGAAGTGGACGGTCAGCTTATTAAAAACGCAGACTACGAACAAACGCCTTTAAGCGGCTATTACGAAATAGTCTCCGTAACCCCCTTCGATATGTTCCCCCAAACCAAGCACGTCGAGACGTTGGTAGTACTACGGCGCAAGGACGTGTAAAATACACGGAAATTCT
>JBJEVB010000053.1:0-35055 GCA_051884155.1 Candidatus Coproplasma sp.
ATAGATTAATCGCAAATTATGAACAAAAGCAAAGTAATACTAATCATTCAAGCGGTGGCGATGTATTTAATACATATCCCGTTTTACATATGTTTAATCCTTGCCAAAGTACCGAATATCAACTTCGATATTTGCGGAGTGCTCATACTCGTCGGGCTGTGCGCAAACTTAATTTTAATTCCTGTCGGTTTAGTTGCTGTGGCGTTTGCAATTGTTAATTTAACTACGGACGGCGAAAGCCCTGCATTGACTACTTTTATTATAAAGCTTGTGCTAGTTCCTTGGTATGCGGCAAACTTCGTAATATGCTTTTTGTCGGTAGCAGGCTTTTTAAACCCCTTCCTTATGCTCGCCGTACCCCTGCTTATTGCAATAGAAGTGTCCGTAACCTATTTATATACGGTTTGTTCAAGCCTGCAATTGGCGGCTTACACTATAAGGCAAATTATTAAAAAGCGTATAGCGGTAACGCCTATGCTAATAGTGGGTCTTGTGTTCTCGTTTATCTTCGTGTTGGATATAGTGGGCAGTTATTTACTGTATAGGCAGTTAGATTGCAAAACGCATTAAATTTAAAATAAATAAGGTTCATAACAAAAAAGACTTTCTTAAGTGGGCAACACGATAAAGGAAGTCTTTTTTGATTGAAAATTTTTTAGTTGGAATAGTATTAATTACTATATTCTCATAATAAGGCTTGAAACCTGTTCGACGATTTCTTCTTTGGAAAACCTGTTCTTATTCATCATCCACCAGCAGGCAGACTGAACAAGCGCTCCCGTGAACACTTCAGCCATAAGCTCGGGATTAGTCTTAGATACGTTTCCCCTTTTTGCGTCTTCTTTAAAATGTATCTTTAAATTGTATTCGACTTGTTGAGAAACTAAATCAATCATGTTCCACCGCGCAGAGCTGTTTAAAATGGTCAAGACCATCTTTTCGTTGTGTTCAAGAAAGTCCAACGTATACCTGAAAATACCTGCGTAGTACGACTTGGGGTTATCGGATAGATAATCGCGTTCGTGTTCTTCGTCGTAGATTTTCTGCAGCTGACTAATCATAAAGGTGAACAGCTCGTATTTGTCGGAAAAGTGCTTGTAAAAAGTAGCCTTGCGCGTTTCCGCCCTGTCGCATAGCTCGGTTACCGTAATTTCGTCAAAGCTCTTTTCGCAAAGTAATTCCTTGAAAGCGTTTATCAAAGCCTTGTGCGTCTTTTGTATTCTCAAATCAAGTTGTTTTTCCATATTCTTCTCCGTTTAACTAACCGTTCACAGGTTTTAGTCAATTAATTGACCTTCGGCTATTTAGCGGTTCGCCTAAGACTATTTATTTTTAAATCCGATACGATTATAATATTAAGCGTAACGGAAGTCAATTATTTTAATTCCGTGTATTAAAAGATAAGGAGCAAAAATTTATGAGAAATTACGACAGAGTTAATCCGAGAAAACCCGAAGGAATTGAAAAGAGAAAGGCGTATATCGTCGGCGGCGGTATTGCAGGGCTTTCCGCGGCGGCGTTTTTAGTGCGCGACGCGCATATGCCGGGTAAAAATATTACGGTCTACGACCAACTGCCCGTTTTCGGCGGCTCTATGGACGGCTGTGGAAATGCCGAAAGCGGCTATATTTCACGCGGCGAAAGAGAGCTTGAGCCCTATATGGAATGTATGTGGGATTTGTTCGGTTCTATTCCATCTTTAGAAGAAGATGGTAGAACGGTCTTAGACGAGACGAGAGAGAGCAACTCAAACCTTGAAATATGTCCCAAGCACCGCCTGTGGGAAGTGGGTTTTTTTGAGCACGACGAGAGTGCGCCTGCAATGGGCGTGACCAAACGCGACCAACAGCAGATGATTAAAATGGCTTTAACGCCCGAAGAAGAGCTTGAAGATATAACCATAGAGCAGTGGTTCTCTAAGGACTTTTTCAAGAGTACGCTGTGGTATTATTGGGCTTCAATGCTCGCCTTCAAGCCCTATCATTCCTTAATCGAAATGAAGAGATACACCGTGCGCTTTATGCACTCTATCGACGGCATTGAACATTTAAAGGGTATACTTCGCACCAAGCACGACCAATACAATTCACTGATAAAACCTTTATTAAAGTATCTTGCAGACAACGGCGTAAACTTCGTTGCTAACACGACCGTTACCGATATGGACTTGAAAACAGAAGGGGATATAAAGACGGTAACAGCACTCACCCTTTTATCCGACGGCAAAGAGAGCAAGCAGGTAGTTAATGTGCAAGACGTCGTCTACTTTACCAACGGCTCTATGACGCAGAATTCGTCTATAGGCAGTAACGATACCGCACCTGTAATAAACCGTAACCTTGAAAAAAGGGGCTGCTTTACGCTGTGGGAAAAGCTCGCGAAGAAGGCTGACGTGTTCGGTAAACCCGAGAAGTTTGTATCCACGATAGATAAGTCTACGTTCGTGTCCTGTTCTATGACGGTTAAAGGATATAAGGATTTTATCAATTATATCGTCAATCAAACGGGCGTGCCCGTAGGTGCGGCAGGGGCTATAACCTTTGTCAATCACCCTTGGTTTATTACGATAAGCGTTGCGGAACCGCCCGTATTCCCCGACCAGCCAGACGACGTCGATTTCATTTGGTTCTACGGACTCTATCCCGAAAACGAAGGTCTCGTCGTCAAGAAGAAGATGGCGGACTGTACGGGCGAAGAGCTGTTAAAAGAATTCTGCCATTGCATAGGATACGACGAGCACTACGAAGAGTTGAGAGAGCATACTAAGGCTATCCCTGCGGTTATGCCCTACATAACCAGTCAATTTATGCCCAGGGGCTTGAAGGACCGCCCTGAAATCATACCCGACGGCTGTACCAACCTTACGTTCATAGGTCAGTTTGTAGAGCTTGAAGGCGACGTTGTGTTCACGGTTGAAACTTCGGTCAGGACGGCGATGACGGCGGTGTACCGTACTATGCACCTTGATAAACCCATAACGCCGCTTTATAAGGGGCATTACGATATGAGAATTTGCGTAACCTGTTTAAAGAAGCTGTTGGGCAAGGATAAAATAGAGCTTTCCGACCTGCCCGAAATCAATCCCTTGCACATTAAGCGCGATATGCAGAAACTGCTCGACGCGGTGAATTCGTTACCCAACGCAACGCCCACATATTATCCTGAACGGGAAGAGAATAAGTAAAACGTAAAAGGAGAAAATACTATGAAAGTCTACGATTTAAGATATAACGCAAAATCGCCTGAAGGCATTGAAAAGAGAAAGGCATATATAATAGGCGGCGGCATTGCAGGTCTTTCTGCGGCGATACACCTTGTAGATGAAATTCATATGCCTGGTGAAAATATCACGATTTTCGAAGCGAGCAAGGATATAGGCGGTTCAATGGACGGCTGCGGCAGCGCAAAGACGGGTTATTTATGCCGCGGCGAAAGAGAGCTTGAACCGAATATGGAATGTCTTTGGAATATATGCTCGAAAATTCCTTCGCTGCGGAACCAAGACAGAACGGTTTTAGACGACGTGTGGGACTACAACTATGCGCACCCTTTGCACGACGAGTTCAGGCTTGTGGTCAAGGGCAAATCAATTGACTGCCACGACTTTTCTATGGACGATAAGTGCAGCGAAGCTATAATTAAAGTGCTGTTCTGCGACGAAAAAGAGCTTGAAGGCAAGTCAATTGCAGACGTGTTCCCCGAAAGCTTTTTCCACACTAATCTTTGGCTGACCTTCCACAATATGCTCGCGTTCAAGACCTATCACAGCGCAATAGAAGCAAAGAGATATTTCCGCCGTTTTACCCACTTTATGCCCGAAAGCGACTATCTACACGGCATATTGCATACGGATATGAACGAGTACGACGCAATCATTCTGCCTATTATCAAGTGGTTAGAAGGTAAGGGCGTAAAGTTCCGCAAGGGCGTTAAGGTTACCGAAATTATGATGACCGAAGACAACAATACCGTTAAAGGACTTTGTTTCGTTACGGAAAAGGGCGAAAGCACTCTTTTGATAGAGCCGACCGATATGGTATTCTTTACCAACGGCTCTATGAGCCAGAATTCGGCTTTCGGCGACAATAAGACGGTTGCGCCCACAAACAGGGACATTAAGGACAGGGGCGTGTTTACCGTGTGGGAAAAGCTTGCAAAAAGGGACAAAAAATTCGGCAAACCCGAAAAGTTTATTTCGGATATTGACAAGACTAAATGGATGTCTTTCTTCCCTACGATTACCGACTGCCCTGAGTTTTACGACAGGATAGAAAAGCTTTCGGGCGTGCCTATAGGCACTAACGGCATAATATCTTTCCCCGAATCAAATTGGGATATTTCCTATCTTGCGTACCACGCACCCTATTTCCCCGACCAGCCTGAAAACGTGCAGGTCGGCTGGGGTTACGGACTGTGGGGCGAGAGAGAAGGCAATTATATCAAAAAACCTATGTGCGAGTGTACGGGCGAAGAGATTTTAACTGAAATGCTCTATCATCTCGATATGCTCGATTTGAAGGAAAAACTGCTTTCGCACACGTATATATCCACGTGTATGATGCCGTACATAACTTCGCAATTTATGCCGAGAGAGATTGCAGACAGACCCAAAGTCGTACCCGACGGCTGTACTAATCTTGCGTTTATCGGGCAGTACGTTGAAACGCCTGAAGACGCTGTGTTTACAGTTGAAACTTCCTGTCGTACGGGTATGTACGCGGCGTACGCGCTTTCCGGTGTGGAAAAAAAGCCGTTGGAAGTTGCGCCTACCTTCTACGACGTGCGCTATATCATAGGACAGCTTAAAAAGATTAAGAATATCGAAGGCGACGTAACCGCCAAAGATTTACCCAAAATCAATCCCCTTAAAATTAAGGAAACAGAAAAGCAAGTCCTTTCGCTTATTAACGGCATAGAAAAATATCCTTCGCTGTATCCCGGCAAAAATCCCCCGAAGTATAAGAACTGACGGTTATCATAACTAAAAAAATCCGTTGCCCTTTACGGCAACGGGTTTTTAATTAAACAACAAACTTTAATATAACGAAGATTAGTGCGGCGGTATACGCAATACAAGCAAGGATATTTACCGCCCAAAAGTACCAATGTTTTGTCTTGTGACGAAATAGAAGCATTGCCAAAATTCCGCCAAAGCAACCGCCTAAAGCAGAAAGACCTAAAAGCGTCGCTTCGGGTATTCGCCAGGCGTGCCTTTTCGCCTTGCCTTTGTCAACGCCGTACGCGGCAAACGTAATCAATCCAACAATAAAAATAATGCCTATTAAAACGTACAAGTAAACCATAAATATTTTATATCATTTTATTATCAAAAAGTAAAGTATTTAGTCTTGACATATCGCCTAACCGATATTAAAATTTAGAGTATGGAAACGAAAAAATTTTATATCGGCATAGATATAGGCGGTATGTCCGTAAAAGGCGTTGCGGTAGATAAAGAGGGTAAAATTATCAGCGAAGGGACTGCCCCCACGGGTGATAAAGACGGCGGCAACTCGCTTGCCGCAAACGTGTGTGAGCTCGTCCAAAGGCTTATTTCAAACAGCGGTCACGCCGCGCCTGAGTTTGCAGGGGTGGGCATAGGCTGTCCCGGCGTAATCGACAGCAAAAACGGCGTGGTCGTGTTTGCAGGCAATCTCGCGCTTAAAAACTTCCCCCTTGTCGAAAGGGTGCAAAAGGCGGTCAAGCTTCCCGTAAAAATAACCAACGACGCAAACGCGGCGGCTCTCGGCGAAGCGAGATTCGGCGCAGGTAAAAAGTGCGATAACGCCGTGTTTATAACGCTCGGTACGGGCGTGGGCGGCGGCGTTATAATCGACGGCAAGCTGTTCGAAGGCTATAAGTCGGCAGGAACGGAGCTTGGACATATCGTAATTAAAGAAGGCGGAAGGGCTTGCACTTGCGGAAGAAAGGGCTGTTTCGAAGCGTACGCGTCTGCAACCGCGTTGATTAACTCGACCGCGCAGGCGATGAGAGAGAATAAAGACAGCGCAATGTGGAATACATACACGCCCGAAACGGTTACGGGTAAGACGGCGTTTGAGTATATGGACTGCGACAAGTCGGCGAAAAAGGTGGTTGAAGAATATGTGAGCTACCTTGCAAGTGGGCTTACGAGCATTGCAAATATCTTCCGTCCGCAAATCATTATGCTCGGCGGCGGCGTGTGCAATCAGGGCGAAAGGCTTATAGCCCCCGTGCGAGAGATTGTAAAGAGAGAAATTTTCGGCGGTTGTGACTACGCCGATATAGAGATAGTCAAAGCAACTCTCGGCAACACCGCTGGTGCGTTGGGCGCGGCAAGCTTAGTAATGTAAAAATAATTTAAAGAAAAAATCCGAGTGGAAATGTCCTTTCCACTCGGATTTTTAAAATTGATTGTCTAATCTATAGTAGGGCGCAATAAATGCGTTTTCTAAAATTCTCCATATCTTATCAGTTGCGGATATTACAGCGTTTAAATCAATTTTCGGAATTTTACCGTTTATCTTATAGCCGTTGAGATACGTATAGTTATCATATTTAACGTCTAATCTATCGCAGATAAATTTAACGACGGCTTCGGCTTCAAACTCTGCCTGTTCAACTGAAATATCTTCATTAACTTCTCTACTAAAACTAAGGAACCCATACTTTTGTGCGCCTTTAAAGGTGGGTAAATGTCCGCAATAGATATGACCTAACTCGTGAATAATGGCTAGAAGCTGTTGAGTGACAGATTTGGTTTCATTTACAACTACGGCGTAGAATTGCAGTATTTTTTTAGGCGGTTTATTGGATTTATTGTAGGGTATTACCGATATTATCGGGTCAGGTAAATACTGGGCAAATCCGTCGTTTCTGTCGCCTAAATGTTCTTTACCAAAGTATATGTGGTTTCTTCTAAGTACGTTTTCGATAAAAGATAGATTTACACGTTCAAGAGTATTGATAGGCTTGTAAACTAATCGCTGTATAGGCGGATAATCATCATTTCCGTATGTATCTTCCACGTCGTAAACGAAGTTAATGGGCGAAAAAGCCTGCATAATAACTATGGGTTTTGCGTCGGGTTTAAGGTACCTTCCGTGCTTTTTCCAGCCTCTTTCCGTTTCTATCCAGCCCACGCCCCTGCGCTGACAATAAATCAACGCAGCGTTATAGAAAGAATAATATCGCTTTTCACGTAAAAAAATTGCCAAATTAATAAAATCTTCGTAAGTGCCGTTTCTTAAAGCGTATTTATAAATGGGGAATATCATACCGTGTACCGCCGTAAATTTTTTTAATAAGGCGGCTTCATAAGAAGCCGCCTTTTATGCTGTAGAAATAGTTGGACAAGCTTACTTGCTCATGCCTTCCTGAACGGCAACGGCAACTGCAACGGTTGCGCCGACCATAGGGTTGTTGCCCATACCGATTAAGCCCATCATTTCAACGTGAGCAGGAACGGATGAAGAACCTGCGAACTGTGCGTCAGAATGCATTCTGCCCATCGTATCGGTCATACCGTAGCTGGAAGGACCTGCCGCCATATTGTCGGGGTGAAGCGTTCTGCCCGTACCGCCGCCGGAAGCAACCGAGAAGTACTTAACGCCGTTTTCAACGCACCACTTCTTGTAGGTGCCTGCAACGGGGTGCTGGAAGCGGGTGGGGTTGGTGGAGTTGCCGGTAATGGAAACCGAAACCTTTTCCATCTTCATAATAGCAACGCCTTCGGGTACGTTATCTGCGCCGTAGCACTTAACCTTTGCTCTAGGTCCGTCGGAGAATGCAACTTCGTCGGTAACCGTAACCGTTTCGGTGTAGGGGTCGAATACCGTCTTAACGTAGGTAAAGCCGTTGATTCTGGAGATGATATAAGCAGCGTCTTTGCCTAAACCGTTCAATATAACTCTTAAAGCCTTGCCCCTTACCTTGTTAGCGTTTTCAGCGATTTTGATTGCGCCTTCTGCAGCAGCAAAGCTTTCGTGACCGGCAAGGAAGCAGAAGCAGTCCGTGTCGTCGGATAAAAGCATTGCGCCGAGATTGCCGTGACCTAAGCCGACCTTTCTGTTTTCAGCAACCGAACCGGGAATGCAGAAGCTCTGCAAGCCGATACCGATAGCGGCAGCGGCGTCAGCGGCTTTAACGCAACCCTTTTTAATGGCGATTGCAGCGCCTACGGTGTAAGCCCAAACGGCGTTTTCAAAGCAGATAGGCTGGGTACCGCGAACGATTTTGTCGCAGTCAACGCCCTTAGAAAGGCAAATATCTTTACATTCGTCGATAGAGTTAATGCCGTACTCTTTAAGTACGCCTAAAATTTTAGCTTCTCTTCTCTCGTATCCTTCAAAAGTAGCCATTAGTCAACCTCCTTGTCCGTTCTGGGGTCAATGTGCTTAACCGCACCTTGTTCCTTGGAATATCTGCCGTAAGTGCCGATAGCCTTTTCGTAAGCTTCGTTGGGGGTAAGACCTTTCTTGATAAAGTCGGTCATCTTGCCGAGTGAAACGAACTTATAGCCGCAAACTTCGTTGTTCTTATCGAGTGCGATTGCAAGAACGTAGCCTTCTGCCATTTCAAGATATCTAACGCCCTTTGCGGCGGTACCGTACATAGTACCAACCTGAGAACGTAAGCCCTTACCTAAATCTTCCAAGCCTGCGCCGATGGTTAAGCCGTCGTCAGAGAAAGCCGACTGGCTTCTGCCGTAAACGATTTGTAAGAATAACTCGCGCATTGCGGTGTTGATAGCGTCGCAAACGAGGTCGGTGTTAAGCGCTTCCAAAATGGTCTTGTGGGGTAAGATTTCAGCCGCCATAGCCGCAGAGTGGGTCATACCCGAGCAGCCGATGGTTTCGACCAAAGCTTCCTGAATAATACCGTCTTTAACGTTAAGCGTAAGCTTGCAAGCGCCCTGCTGGGGTGCGCACCAACCGATACCGTGCGTAAAGCCTTTAATGTCCTTGATTTCCTTTGCCTGAATCCACTGACCTTCTTCGGGAATGGGGGCGGGACCGTGTTCAAATTTACCGGAAACACCCTTGGCAACGCAAATCATATTTTCGACTTCTTTTGAATATTGCATTACTTGTCCTCCAAAAATATTTATTGACGGATAAAGTATAACATAGGCGCATAAAATTTTCAATTAATTATAGCAACATTTTCTCGTATAATTTTTCAAAACTGTTTACAGCGGGCAAAAAAGTATTATAATATTATATATAGTAGTATAATCGCAGGCGTACGCAATAGAGTGTATAGAGCCGATTATACCAACGAATTATAAAGTAAAGCACCTTAAGGATTTTAACTATGCTTTGTCAAAACTGTAAGCGCCGAGAGGCAACTCAAAACCATATGGCAATAATAAACGGCAAGCCGTACGAGTATCACCTTTGCGCTCACTGCGCGCAAGAGATGTTCGGCGGATTTGAAGAGAGCTTTGCCGACGGCGTTGCAAACGGACTTTTCGACGACCCGTTTAACGGCGAAAGCGTTTGCCCTGCCTGCGGTATGCCATTTTCCGAATTTCAGCGTACGGGGCTTTTGGGCTGTCCCAGCTGTTACGACGTATTCCACGAAGAGCTGTTGCCGTACATAGCAAAAATTCAGGGCAAGACCAAGCACGTCGGCAAGGGCGGCGGCGTAAACACGGCAGAGCACGAGACGAGATTAGAGCTTGCAAGGCTTCAAAAGGCTATGGAAGCGGCGCTTGCACGCGGCGATTATATGCTTGCGGAAAGGATAAACAGACAGATGAATATAATACGCAAAAGGAACGGGGGTTAAAAGATGGCAGATTATTCATACGGTACGGTCATATCTTCCCGTATCCGCCTTGCGCGCAACATAAACGGCTATCCCTTCCCAGCAAAGCTCAAGAGCGACAGACAGGCAAAGGAGATTATCCGTTCGGTCTCTTCCGCCATAAACAGGGTGGACGAATTCGTACTAAAATATATGGACGGCATTTCCGACGACGAAGCTTCGATACTCGTCGAAAACAGGCTAATAAGCCCTGCTCTTTTGGATAACCCTACACATTCGGCGGTGCTAATAAACGAGACGGGCGACGTATCCATTATGATAAACGAAGAAGACCACTTAAGGGAACAGTGCATAAGAAGCGGTATGTCGATAAGAAAGGCTTATGCCGAGATGTCCGCAAAGGATTCCCTTATCGCCCGTTCGCTGCCGTTTGCATACGATGAACAGCTCGGCTATTTAACCGCCTGCCCGACTAATTTGGGTACGGGCTTAAGGGCGTCGGTTATGCTCTTTTTGCCGGCGTTAAGTCTTGGCGGACTAATGCCCGACGTAGTCAAAAGCGCAAGGCGTCTCGGCTTGACCGTAAGGGGTGCTTACGGCGAAGGAAGCGTTGCGGAAGGTTATACCTATCAAGTCAGCAACGAAGTGACTTTAGGCGTCACCGAAGAGACGGTTTTAAAGCTCGTTGAACAGGTCGTTTCAAAGGTCGTGGAAATCGAAGCGAGCGAAAGGGAGAGATTAAAAAAGGGCGAAGCAGGGCTTGCGATTAAGGATAAGTGCTTAAGGGCGTACGGCACTTTAACCAACTGTGCGCTTATGTCGCACGGCGAGTTCGATAAGCTGTGTGCAGATTTAAAGCTTGCCGCCTGCCTTGGCTATATTAAGATTAGCGATATTTCAGCCGTTGACGAGCTGATGATAAAGATGAAGCCTTCAAATTTGAACGTGCTTGCAGGCAGGTCGCTTTCCGCAAAGGAAAGGGACGAATACCGAGCGTCTTACGCATCAAACCGCATTAAGTCGCTGTGTCAAAAGCGCGACCGATAGACTAAAACGCAAAAGGAGTGGATATGGATTTTTCAAGAATAACGCGTAACTTACAGGACGTATTGAACGCGTCGAGAGAGATTTCGGCAACGCTTGATATTACATACGTCGGTACCGAACAAATCGTCTATGCAATGCTTATCGTGGAAGAATGTACAGCGTATAAAATTTTGACCGAATGCGGAGTATCGCCCGAAGGTTTCAGGCGCTTTTTATACAGGTCAATCGACCATGATTGCGCTATTAAAGACTTTACGCCCCGTATCAAGCATATGCTCGAGCGCGCTCAGGACTTAGCCTTCGACGCTAACCCGGACGGCTTGACGGGTACCGAGCATCTTTTACGCGCCGTGCTTGAATCACCCGACTGTCTTGCGGTAAGCATATTTAAGGCGTTAGGCATCAATATGCCCTTGCTCGCATCTAAGGTGCATAACGCAACGGAAGGCAAAAGGGAATACGACGATAATGATGACGAAGACAATATAGGCAATCTCTTTAATTCCTACAATAAAAGCTCTTCGCCGAAGAAGGACGACAGGCGCTCTGGCGATAAGGGCTTAGACGACAGCATTATGCAGTACGGCACCGACCTGACCGCAAAGGCGAGAGAAGGCAAAATCGACCCCGTAATCGGCAGGAAGAAGGAAATAGATAAAATCATTCAGGTGCTTTCACGCCGCACCAAAAACAACCCCGTACTAATCGGCGAACCGGGCGTAGGTAAATCTGCCGTAGTCGAAGGGCTTGCTCAGGCGATAATTAAAAACGAAGTGCCAGACCTACTTAAGGGTAAAATCGTCTTTTCACTTGACCTTGCAAGCATGGTTGCGGGTGCAAAGTACAGGGGCGACTTCGAAGAGAGATTAAAGAATGCAATAGCACAGATTAAAGACAGCGGCAACGTAATTCTATTTATCGACGAAATCCACCTTTTAGTGGGCGCTGGCGCGTCTGCTGAAGGCAAGATGGACGCGGCTAATATCTTAAAGCCTATGCTTGCAAGGGGCGAGCTGCAGACGGTAGGCGCAACGACTTTGGACGAGTACAGAAAGTATATCGAAAAGGACGCCGCGTTAGAGCGCCGTTTCACCCCCGTACAGGTGGAAGAGCCTACGGTAAACGACACGATTGAAATACTCAGGGGGCTTAGGGATAAGTACGAAGCGCACCACAAGGTAGCCATTTCCGACGAAGCAATCATTGCCGCCGCAACGCTTTCGGACAGGTATATTACCGACCGTTTCCTGCCCGATAAGGCGATTGACTTAATCGACGAAGCTGCGTCAAGGGCAAGGCTTAACAGCTATAACGCACCTGCCGAGCTAAACGAGCTTGAAGAGAAGTATAAACATCTCGTTCAGGAAAAGAACAAGGCGGCAAGGGGCGAAGATTACGACAAGGCTAAGCTCTTAGTTGCGGAATTGAACGCAACTCAGGCGAAGATAGAAGCTATCAAGAGCGAGTGGAAGGGCGGTCAGTCCACGCCGACTATCGGCAGCGACGAAGTTGCGGAAGTGGTCAGCGGTTGGACGGGCGTACCCGTTATAAAGCTTACCGAGCAGGAAAGCGAAAAGCTTTTGCACTTAGAAGAGAACCTGCATAAGCGCATTATCGGGCAGAACGAAGCCGTTTCCGCCGTCGCAAGGGCGATAAGAAGGGCAAGGGCAGGCTTGAACGAAAGCGGCAAGCCTATCGGCTCGTTTATCTTCGTCGGTCCTACGGGCGTAGGTAAAACCGACCTTGCTAAGGCGCTTGCGGAAAATATGTTCGGCGACGAAAAGCTTTTAATAAGGCTGGATATGTCCGAGTATATGGAAAAACATTCCGTATCCAAGCTCATCGGTGCGCCCCCGGGCTACGTCGGCTACGACGAGAACGCAGGCGGTCAGCTCACCGAAAAGGTTAGGCATAAGCCCTATTCCGTAGTGCTGTTCGACGAAGTGGAAAAAGCCCACCCCGACGTGTTCAATCTCTTGTTGCAAATCCTTGACGACGGAAGACTTACCGACAGTAAGGGCAGGGTAATCAACTTTAAAAACACAATTATCATCTTAACGTCCAACGTGGGTGCAGGAAAGATTAAAAAGATGTCGGGCTTAGGCTTCAGCTCGTCGGAAAGCGACGGCTACGACAATATGAAGGACGCCATAGATGAAGCGTTAAAACAGCAATTTCGCCCTGAATTCTTGAACAGGTTAGACGACGTAATTGTATTTAGAAAGTTAACTAAGGAAGAAGCAGGGCAAATCTGCTACAAGCTTATTGACGGCTTAAAAAAGCGTTTAGAGCATAAAAAGATTTCAATCACCATTTCCCCCGAAGCTATGGAAAAGCTGATTGAAGAAGGCTATTCCGAAGAGTACGGCGCACGCCCTATGAAAAGGACTGTGCAAAGGCGTATAGAAGATAGACTGTCGGACGAAATTTTAGCAGGTCATATTTTAAACGGCGAAAGGGTTACGGTAGAAGTGTTGGACGGCAATCTCTCCTTCCGTTCCGAGCGGTAGTGCGACTACGGCGAAGTTTCTTAATTGCTTAACCACTTGACCAACTCGTCACCCGTCAAAGTAGGGACGCCCTACAGCGGTGGTGCGACCACAGCGAGTGGTGCGACCACAGCGAGTGGTGCGACCACAGCAAAGTATCTTATTTGCTTTAATGATTGTCTAACTTTTCGCCCGTCAAGCAAAGGTTTCCATATAGCAATCCCAAAATCCAAACCGCGTCATTGCGAGCCGACTATAAGTCGGCGCGGCAATCCCAGCAGGAGTGTTGTTACCAATTCAAATAATTTGTTCCTTAATTTAGAATTCAATTTATGTTGGGTCTCCCGTAAAAACCATTGATTAATAATGTTGTATCTGATATGATAAATATGTAAGCAAATTATGATTTATCGGAGATAAAATTTGAACCATCAAGTTTCTTTAAATAAATATCTTAATGAAATACTCGGAAAAAAGTTAGAGTCACTTAATCTTGCGTGTGAAATGATGATGTTTAATTTTGGGGAATATGCACTTCATGCATCATGTCTTACCCGCATCATTCAAGAGAAAGACATTCTTGTTACCACCTTAGATTATCAAAGTTGGGACGGGGAAGTAGATACAAACAACGACGAACGATATTTTGTGGAAAAATATAAGGATAAAATAGTAGGCGGTATTGTAACGTCTGTGAGCGTTACGCCTTTAAATGATGTTGAAATTGTAATGGATAATGGTGTAAGAATTGAATTATTTATTAAAAACGGAAATCATCATTTTGAAGACGAACAAGAGCAATGGGCGTTTTTTAAAGTGGGTGACTATTCTTATCCATATATTACCGTTTGCAATAAAACAGTAGATATCGCAGAAAAATGGTAGATTGTTGTTACTAAAAAACACAACTACATTTATTATTTAATCTTTAATTTTGCTTTCCCTAACTCTCATACTGTCATTGCGAACGAAGCCGCAGGCGAAGTGCGGCAATCCCAGACTTTAAAGTGAGTACTGTTTCTTATAAATGAATTCCGCAATCTCGCTTTCCCTAAAGAATAGGGAAAGTGGGTCGCACCCCAAGTGCGAGCCGATAGAGTTTGATACTTCTAAAAATCTAAACTGCCGAGATATCAAACTCTTCCGTCATACACTGCGTGTATGCCACCTTCTCTGTTCTTCAGGGAAGGTTAAACTATAGAAAGTATTACTTAAAAAAATCAATTCCTTAATCTCGCTTTACCCCATAGGGTTCCCGCAAAAGATTTGCTTGCAAAGATTTTGTGGGAAAAGGAGCCGCAACGAAATAAAGTTGCAATTTGGCTTTAGTCAAATTGCTTTAAACGCAGTTTGCGGCGACGCAACAGGGAAAGTGGCTCGCCCATAAGGGGCGAGCCGATAGAGTTTGAAACTTTTTGGTACTTCAAAAAAAACAACCGCCGTTTTGCGGCGGTTGTAATAATTTTCAAAACTAATTTGACGGCGAACTTATTAATCTTCGATTTTGCCGTCGCGCTTTTTGCCCATAAAGAAGAGTGCAATAGTACCCGGTCCGATGTGCGCGCCCGTGCATAAATCGTACATATTTATAATGACTTCCTTTGCGCCTGCCGCCTTGACCATCTCTGCAAGCTGCTCGGCTTCTTCCAAACAGTCTGCGTGCGCGATTGCAACGTGCTGATTCTCGGGGTCGATAACCCTTTCTTTAAACAATTCAAGCAGTTTGCTAAGCGCCTTTCTGCGCCCACGCTCGTTGCATAAAACTTCAAGCTCGCCCTTGTCGCTGCCCCATATAACGGGGTTAATTTTAAGTATCGTACCAACGATTGCCTTTGCGGCGTTTACTCTGCCGCTGCGCTTTAAGTACTTAAGGCTGGATACGGTTACAAAGCTGTTCATATTTGCAACGTTTTCGCACAGCCATTTATAAACGCTGTCGATATCTTCGCCTGCGTCTCTCTTTTCTGCGGCGTAAACAGCCATAAGCCCTTCGCCTAAAGAAGCGTTAAAGCTGTCCACAACCATAAGCTTTCTGTCGGGGAAAAGCTCTTTAAGCCTTGCCTTTGCCGCAAGCGCCTGATTGTAAGTGCCGCTGAGCTTAGTGGTGATGACGATTAAGATTACGTCCTTACCAGCCTGCATAGTAGGGGTAACGGCGTCTATAAACTTATCTGCGTTGATAAGCGTCGTCTTCGTTTCCGCACCTTCTCTCATTGCGGCGTAAAACTTCTGCGCAATCGAATCGGAAGGCACGCCGTCCTGATAACATTCCATTTCTTCGCCGTTAATCGAGCAGGTATAGGGCACGACGCCGATATGATGCTTTGCAATCAACTCGTCGGTAAGGTTTGCCGCTGAATCAACGAATATTTCAAAATTTTCCATAGGTAACACCCCTTGAATAAAATGATGTAGTCAAATTAAACCGTATAATCGATTAATAGTAATTATAGACTGTGTTTTCATAATTTACAACCCAAAACGATATTCATTTAATCTACTAATAAAAAAATCGGTAGAATTTTATTAAAAGCAACTCTACCGTCAGAATAGGGCACTCTACTGACAGTAGAGTTAGTAAAATTGCTTGCGTTTTTGCTTTTTATGTGCTAAAATTTGGCTATGAACGAAGAAAACGTACAGTCGGAAGACTTAAAAGAAGTCATTGCCGCAAACCTTGTGCATCTAAGACAGGAAGCAGGCTTGACCCAGCTTCAGCTTGCGGAGCTGCTTAATTATTCGGATAAAGCGGTGTCCAAGTGGGAAAGGGGCGAATCAATTCCCGACTTAAGAGTGCTTATCAAGCTTGCAGACATATATCATATTTCACTTGACGACATTGTCCGCGCAAAGCCGGGCAAGCGGTTAATGCCCAGACTTAATCTGCAGAAAAAGCATGTGCTTATCACCCTGCTTTCAATTGGTCTGGTCGGCGTTATCGCAACTGCGGTGTTTATGATTTTCTTCTACATTATGCCGCTAAAAAACTACGCCTATCTTTCATACGTCTGCGCGCCCGTCGTTGCGGCGATAGTGTTCACCGTTTTTTCGGCGCTGTGGTACAGAAGACTGACGCTCGCAATTGCCGCGTCGCTCGTGCTGTGGTCTATAATTTTAATAATTCACGTCTTTTTAAGGCTGTTCACGTCTATCCCCGTCTGGCCGTTTTATCTTGTTGCAGGCGGTATGCAAATTCTTATTGCAGGCTGGTTCGTTCTGCGCAAGCTGTATAAGCCCGATAAAAAAGCGCAATAGGTTAATTAAAATGACGCAAACCCCACTATAGTGGGGTTTTATTTTGCAAATTCGTTGACATAAAAATTTTTTATTGTATAATTAATCTGGTATGGAAAACGAAGAGAGAGTTGTTCAAAATCATATAGATAATTCCGAGAGTGAGAGGACCTATTTCGACAAGGTGCTTGCCGTGGCGATTGAAGTCGGCTGCGGACTGCTCTCGTGCGGCTGTCCCGTCGGCAGGGTAGAGCTTGCGGTTGAGTATATCTGCAACGCATACGGTGCGGCGGCAGTAAGCGTTTCAACCTTCCCGTCAATGATAATTGCAGGCGTAAGGATTGCGGACGGAAGTCAGGTTTCTCAATTAAAAAGGGTGTATTCCATATCCAACAACTTCGCCAAGATGGAAGCTTATAATCAGCTTTCTCGCGATATATGCGCAAAAAAATACCCCGTAGACCAAGCGGCTGAACTCGTTTCTGCTTTAAGGACGAGTCATAATCCGAGTAAGCTTATAACCGCACTCTCTGCAGGAATAGGCGCGGCGGCGTTCACCGTCTTTTACGGCGGCTCGCTTATCGACGCGATACCGGGCGGACTCGTCGGCGGACTTATGGCGTATTTAAGCTGTATCTTTGCAAGGCTTGCGTTCAACAGCTACGCCCGCACGTTTATGCTCTCGTTAATCGGCGGCGTGCTTTCAACCTTTTTGTGTTGGCTTATAACGCTCACGGGTTTAACCTGCCACCTATCGACGGTTATGATGGGTACGATAATGATAGTCATTCCCGGTCTATTGCTGTGTAACGCCATTCGCGATTTGTTTTCGGGCGATACCTATTCAGGCACTTCCGAACTTTTGAACGCAATAATAACTACGCTTGCGATAGTGGCAGGCTACGGTATTTCTATGTTCGTTTCGTCGACGTTTATGGCGGACGTGCCTATAGATAAAAGGGTGGGACTTGCAGATTATCTGTACAGGATAATCTCCTGCTTTATCGGCACTACTGCGTTCACCGTATTTTTCGGCGGCTCGTTCAAAAGGCTCATTCCGTCGGCAATAGACGCAATGGTCACCTTTGCCGTCTACCTCGTAATGGAAGCTTTCGTCGGCGATATTCTCTTGGATATGCTCGTTGCAACCGCCGTTGCCGCAATACTTTCCGAAGTGTTTGCCCGTACGATAAAAGCGCCTGCAATAATCTTCTTCGTGCCGGGCGTAATAATCTTCGTGCCGGGGCGTACGCTGTATTTAACGGTAAACGCACTCATCTCAGGCGAGTGGGATTCCGCGCTGTCAAGCGGCGGAGAAATGGGCAAAACGCTTTTGGGCATAGTAATAGGCTTAATCGTAATAACCATTCTCTTCAACCTGATTTCCCCGACCTTCCACAGCAAGTATCTGCGTAAAAGGGTGGGTAAGGAAAAGAGAATTCTAACCGAAAAGGAAGTTATCAAATCGCAAGAAAGCTTGACCAAACCAAATAGCGATAATAACCAAACAGATAATAATACTCAATCAAAAGGTGAATAAAATGGATTTAAAGAAATTAGCGTCAACCTTAATACCCGATAACGACTTGTTGCCATTGGAAGAGTACGAAAAAATGTACCCTGAAAGACAGTTAAATAAGGGTGCAGAAGTAACCCGTCTTGCCCCTTCGCCCACGGGATTTATACACTTGGGCAATCTCTATTCCGCGCTTGCGGACGAGCGTATCGCCCACACTACGGACGGCATTTTCTATCTGCGCATAGAAGATACCGACTTAAAGAGAAAGGTGGACGGCGCAGTTGAATCGGTTATCCGTTCGTTAAACTACTTCGGCTTAAACTTCGACGAAGGCGCCGAAATAGATTCGCCTTTAAATAATTACGGTCCTTACTATCAGCGTCAGCGTGCGTCGATTTACCGCGCTTACGTCAAGGACTTAATCGAAAGGGGACTTGCATATCCCTGTTTCTGTACGGAAGACGAGCTTAACGCCGTTCGTGCCGAGCAGACCGAGCGCAAGGAGATTACGGGCTACTACGGCAAATACGCAAAGTGCCGCAACCTTTCCGAAGAAGAGATTTATAGCAATCTTGCGCAGGGCAAACCCTTCGTAATTAGGTTAAAATCGCAGGGCAATACGGAAAACAAGATTACCTTTAAAGACAGAATTAAGGGCGATATAACCGTAACCGAAAACGACCAGGACGTGGTTATTTTAAAGTCGGACGGTATTCCCACCTATCACTTTGCACACGCAATCGACGACCACTTTATGCACACCACTTTGGTCATAAGGGGCGAAGAGTGGCTTTCAAGTCTGCCCATTCATTTAGAGCTGTTTAAAGTGCTTGGCTTTAAACTGCCTTCGTACGGGCATACCTGCAGCTTAATGAAGGTGGACGGCGGCGTAAAAAGAAAGCTTTCAAAGAGGAAAGACCCCGAACTATCCCTTGATTATTACAGGCAGGCAGGTTACTACCCTAAGGCTGTAGTTAAATATCTTATGACCATCTTAAATTCCAACTTCGAAGAGTGGGAGCGCAAGAACCCCACTGCAGATTACAGGGATTTCAAATTCTCAATCGACAAGATGGGTAAAAGCGGTGCGCTGTTCGATATTGATAAGCTAAACGACGTATCAAAGGCAGAGCTTGCAACTCTTTCCGAAGACGAGACCTACGCCTTTTTAAAGGGCTGGGTGGACGAGTTCGGCACCGAGCAGGATAAGGCGCATTTTGCTGACGCGGAATATATCAAGAAGATTATCATTCTCATCTGCGGCATAGGCGGCAAAAAGCGCCGTAAGGACATCGTGCGTGCAGAGACGGGCGTAAGGCTCTTCGACTATTTCTTCGACGATGTTTTCAATCCCGAATACGCTTTCCGCTTTGAAAAAGGCGACGTAAACGCAGTGCTTTCAAAATTTGCGGCTATATACGACGAGAACGACGACAACAACGCCTGGTTTGCAAAGGTCAAGGCGGTCGCCGCAGAAGTCGGCTTTGCCGCAGAGATGAGCGAGTACAAGCAAAACCCCGAAGCGTTCAAGGGCAGCGTTGCGGACGTTGCGGAAATACTGCGTATAGCAGTTACGGGTATGCCCAATTCCCCCGACCTCTGCACGGTTATGCGCATTTTGGGTAAGGGGCGCACTCTCGCACGCTTAAACGCCGCATTGCAGGATTAAAGTAAACTATACGAAGGATAATTTATGACGGCTCTATTGACTCTGTGTTTCCTGTTTTTCGTGGGCAGCTGTATCGGGTGGTGTATCGAAGTGGTGTTCCGCCGAATATTCACTGCAAAAAAGTGGATTAATCCAGGCTTTTTAACGGGACCTTATCTGCCGCTATACGGCTTTGGCGTAGTGGGTATGTACCTTATATGCCTTATCCCCATAGACGTGGGTAGTTATTGGCTTAACGCTTTAATCACGATTGCAATAACGGGCGTTTCAATGACGGTTATCGAATACCTTGCAGGGCTTATCTTTATAAAGGGTATGAGAGTAAAGCTATGGGACTATTCCAACCGTTGGGGCAATATACAGGGCATAATCTGCCCCTTGTTTTCGTTTTTTTGGCTTGCGGTCGGCGCATTGTACTATTTCGTTATCGACCCGTTCGTAATCGAGTGGGTTGAATGGTTCGTCTCGAATATGCCGTTTGCGTTCGTCGTAGGGTTTTTCTTCGGCGTGTTTACAATCGACTTCTGCCACTCGATTAATCTCACCGTTAAAATACGAAAGTTTGCAACCGACCACGGCGTAGTGGTAAAGTACGAAAAGGTTAAAGAGAGCATAAAAGAGAGCTTTGACAAGCTTAAAAACGGCGTAAAGGATACCGCGCATAAGTTCCCTAAAGCCCGTTTCTTCTCGCCCTTTAAGAGTGCGAATTCGTTAGAACAGGCGTTGGGCGAGTACCTTGCAAAAGAAAACGCCGAAAAGGAAAACACCCGTAAGTGGTGGAAAAATCTTGGAAAAAAAGAAAAAAATTGTAAAAGCAGTGAAGAAAAATAAAATTTGTGTGAATTAACATTTAAAGGCGCAAACCTAAATTGACTTTGCGCCTTTAATAATATAATATAGTATCACGGTTTTGTTTGTTAATTTGGTTACGACGTTCTCGCTTTCCCTAAAGAATAGGGAAAGTGTCACGAACGAAAGTGAGTGACGATAGAGTTTGATTATTCTAATAATCGTAACCGCAATAATAACGACTAATTTTCGCCCAAACTCGGGCACAAGGCAGGCAAAATATGTTGCGCATCGTAGATTTAAAAAAGGACTACACCGTCGCTGGCGGTGCGGTGCACGCACTTAAAGGTATTTCCGTCAACTTCAGGCGCAGTGAATTCGTATCCATTCTCGGACCTTCCGGTTGCGGCAAAACGACCTTTTTAAACATAATCGGCGGCTTGGATAAATACACGTCCGGCGATTTGCAGATTGAAGGTAAGTCCACTAAGACCTATACGGACAGGGATTGGGACACCTACCGCAACCACTCGATAGGCTTTATCTTCCAAAGCTATCATCTAATTCCCCATCAGAGCATTTTGCAGAACGTTGAGCTTGCGTTGATGATTGCAGGTATCAGCAAGAGCGAAAGGCGCCAAAGGGCGATAGACGCCCTTGAAAAGGTAGGGCTTAAGGATAAAATTCACAACAAACCCAACCAGCTTTCAGGCGGTCAGGCGCAGAGAGTTGCAATTGCCCGTGCATTAATAAACGACCCCGAAATCGTACTTGCAGACGAACCTACGGGTGCGCTCGACTCGGTTACCAGCGTACAGATAATGGAGCTTTTAAAGGAAATTTCCAAAGACAGGTTAGTCGTTATGGTAACGCACAACCCCGAGCTTGCCGAACAGTACTCGACCCGTATCGTAAGGTTAAAGGACGGCGAAGTGGTGGACGATACCAACCCCTATTCCGACGAAGAAGAGCAGGCTGAAAGGGCAAACTTATCCGAGAGCGAAAGCCTTGAAGGACTTGAAGAAGCCGTCTGCGCTCAGCCCGAGCAGGATTTAATAGAGAGTGACGACAAGAAAAAGGATACAAAGCGCAAAAAGGTAAACAAGGGCAAAAAGCACTCCGCAATGTCGATTAGTATGGCGTTCGGGTTAAGCTTTAAAAACCTTTTATCAAAGCGCAAGCGTACCACAATGGTTTCGTTTGCAGGTTCTATAGGCATAATCGGCGTATCGATGGTGCTTGCAATCTCTTCGGGCGTGCAGGGCTATATAACCAAAATGGAAAACGATATGCTCTCGGGTTATCCCGTATCCATAACGCAGTCCGCATACGACTTCACTTCGCTTATGCAGCTCTCCAAGCCTAAGGTGGAAGTCGACTTAAAAGAGCTTGCCCAGAATAAGAAGGTGTACGTCAATTCGCTTTTGGACACTCTCGGCACGTTTGCAACGGGCTTCCAAAAGACCAACCACATTACCGAAGCGTATATCGACTACGTTTCAAAAATTCCTGCTGAGCAGCTCAACTTAATTCAATACGACTACGGCTTTACGATAGCCAACAACCTATACACCGATTTTACCGTCAGCGATAACCTTGCCGACCACCTTGAAGGCGGCGACGCAACGGGCTATACCAACGACTACAATATGTCGGTTACGGCAATTCGTTCAATGTATTCGGAAGTTTTACAAAAGGTACCCGAGTATAAGCAGTGGGGCAGTATGATTTCGTCCGTATCCACCTTTGCGGAAATGCCCGACAACTATGAGTACATAATGTCCCAGTACGACGTTATAGCCGCAGATAAGGACGGTAAGCCCGTTTCCGACGGCTTGAGCGATGAAGAGATTAAGGAACTGTTTGAGTCTAAAGATACCATGATAATGGTAATATCCAACTACCAGATAGACGATTTAACTCTCGCCCAATACGGCTACTTTACCGAAGACGAATTTTTGAACTACGCCTATAAGGGTATTGACGAAAACGGTGAAAATCAAAATACCCACCTTGTCGGCGACGACGGGTTTGAATACGGCAAATTCATAGGCGACACGGCCAAAAAGTTTACCTATTATCCCAACGACTGCGTGTATAAATACGTCGAGTATGTGTCCTATATGACCGACGACGAAATAAGAAACGACCCGCAGTATGCGTCATACGCCGATATGATAATATCCGCAAGAAATCAAAGCAACGCCGTACTCAAACAGCTTATCGACACTGTGGTAGGGCAAATGGTTGAAAACGGCACTATCAATTCGGCTTATGCAGAGTATTTCTCCGACGGTATGTTTAAGCAACTGCGCGTTCCCGACGCGGACGAAGTAAACAAGGGCTTCGTTGCCAACGCCTATACTAACGAATATACTATAGTAGACAGCAACGGCAAGACGATAACCTTGCCTGCATTCTCTGAAAAATCGGGCTACGACAAAAAGGTAGATTTAGGCGTAAAGCTCATTTTGCAGAAGAAGGAGAGCGTCTCCTACGGCTGTTTAGAGACGGGATTTTACTACACGAAAGCTTTAACCGACTATATCTTAGAGACCGAAAAGGACAGCGAAATAGTCAACTTCATAAACGGCGGTGCTTCTCTTACCGAAGTGCCTATGTACGTTGATTTCTACTACGTAGACGAAAACCAGCATTACGTCTTAAGCTCGGCAAAGAGCGCTATTGAGACGGGCGGCACGATGATGAGCCAGATGATAGGCTCTATGACGGGTACGTCTACCACTGAATATCTCACCGCAAATATCTTCGGCGGCAGTTCTCTGCCCGTAGGTATGTACGTCTATCCCACCGATTTCAACACTAAAAACGCAATCTGTAAGTATTTAGACGGTTGGAACGATATGTGTACTAAGGTCGGCGAAGACGGCAAGACGGTAGTCGGCACCGATTACACCTACACCGATTCCAACGGCGTACAACAGACCGTTCACTTGACCGAAAAAGACAGGATTGATTATAACGATACCGTCGGCTTGATTATCGATATGGTCAACACTATGATTGAAATGATAACTATCGCGCTAATCGTGTTCACCGCACTCTCGCTCGTCGTATCTACCGTTATGATAGGTATAATTACCTACGTTTCGGTCGTAGAGAGAGTAAAAGAGATAGGTATCTTAAGGGCGGTCGGCGCAAGGAAGAAGGACATAAAACGCCTGTTCAACGCCGAAACGCTGATTATCGGTTTGGCGGCAGGACTATTTGGAATACTCATAACCTACGTCCTCTCGCTTATAACGAACATTATAGTAAGCTCGCTCGCAGGCTTCTGGGGAATTGCGGCTCTGCCTTGGTGGCAGGCGCTCATTATGGTGGGCTTGAGCGTAGGACTTACGCTTATCTCAGGACTTATCCCCGCTTCTGCGGCGGCAAAGAAAGACCCCGTAGTTGCGCTTAGAACGGAATAATGGTAAATAAATGTTTAAAATTTACGATATGCGCATAAAATTTTAATAGAGTGGCATAATATTTCAAATTAGTATTGACTGCTATGCATTACTGTGCTACAATAAACAGGAATAATAAATAAGTTTCTATAAGGAGATTTGTTATGAAAAAGATTGCAAAAGTTGTTGTAGGTATAACGATGGCGGCTGCCGTTGCGGCAACTGCAGGCGCTATCGCAGGCTGCGGTTCGTCAAAGACGGGTGAAGCATACGGACTTACTCACGGCGCAGGCTACGTCGGCTATTCCAAAATCGTCGTAAGCGGTGATAAGGTTAAGGACTTAGTTTTAACCGAAGTCTGCCTTCCTACGGAAGTTACGGCAGGTGATACCGTTGCTGCAGCCGATAAGGTTACAGGCACCTATGTAAAGCGCGGTAAGACCTATACTGCAGTTTATTATAAGAGTGTAACCGTAGGTTCAACTGCGTTTACTTACGACGAAACTATCCCTGAAGGTTCTCAGGCTTCCATCGGTTATAAGATGTCCGACGGCACGACCCTTCTTAGCTGGCTTTCAACTGAAACTAACTGCAAGGCTTATTACGAAGCGGTTACCACTAACGCCGTAAAGGTAACGGTAGGCGGCGAACAGAAGAACGATATAATGAATAACGCCAGCCTTTCTAAGGAAGTAAACGGCTATTGGACGCTTGAGAACGGTACTTCTCAGTGGAAGACCAACCGCGACGCAACGGTTAATTACGTAAAGACTAACGGCGTTGCTAACCTTACCAAGCTTAAAAAGAATGCGGATACTTCTATCTGGATGGACGGCGAAATCAGCACGGGCGCAACCTGGAGCGATTTGAATCCCGATACTTCGGACGGCTACTTCAGCTATGCAGAGCTTATCATAAAGGCTAACGAAGCCGCAAAGTAATTTTAAATTAATCTTACAAAGGTTGGGGGGACCGTTCATACGGTTCCCCCGATTGCTTTTCAAAAAGATTGCATTTAAACGCAAGATATTATATAATGATGTTATGAATAAACAACGAATTATGCTTTGTGCAGTTTCGCTGTCTGCGGTAGCGTTATGCGGCGTGCTTTCGTCCTGTAAAAGCGGCGAAACGCCCAAAAGCGACAGCTATTTTATGCCCATTGCAAGCTATTCTCAATATAAAAGCTCAGGCTCGGCTATGGCGGAAGGCTACGGCTACGTTATGGGTACCGACGCCGTTTTGCGCATTGCGGACGAGAATAATTTTGACACGGAAGAGAAGTATAACGCTTTTTCAAACCTTTGGGAAGAAGTTAAAGGCGTTTTACTTTCGGCAGAAAACTCCGTCAGCGCCACTATAGAAACGTCGTGCATATATAAATTCAACCAAGCTAAGGCAGGGTCAACCGTTGAAATCGACGAGACGGCGTACGAAATTATAAGCCTTGCAAAGAGCGTTTACGAAGATACGGACGGCTATTTTAACCCTGCAGTATATCAAAGCGTAAGGCTGTTCGGCTTTGGCACGGCTGATTATAAACAGCCCGAGAATATGCCGTCTTACGAGAGCGTACAGGCGTTTAAAACGCTTGCGGACAGCTTTGCGGACTTAACTTTAAGCGTCGAGCAGGATAAGTACTATGCGACCAAGCCTACAACCACCGTTTCGGTGGACGGCGCAGTGCATAGCTTAAAGCTCGATTTGGGCGGTATAGGCAAGGGTTGGTGCGCAGATAAGATTGACGAGCTTATAGACGCAAGCGGCTTTACTTACGGCTATCTGAGCTTAGGCTCTTCCACAATGGCAATTAAGCGCCACAACTCAAGCGACGGCAACAATTATACCTTAAGCGTTCGCGACCCCCGTGCAAACGGCAGTTACGCAAAGTTTGCCGTTAAGGATAGCCGTCTTTCTACGAGCGGCGACTACGAACAGTTTTACGAAGTCGACGGCGTGAGATACTGCCATATAATCGACCCTAAGACGGGCAGTCCCATTCAAACGGGCGTTGCGTCCGCGACCGTAGTGGGCGACTCTGCCGCACAGGACGATGCGTTGACTACCGCCCTTTCCGCAATGGGTAAGGTTAAGGCGGTTGAATATATCAACGAAAAGCTTTCGGACAGGTTTGTGCTTATGCTCGTATTTGAAGAAGGGCAGGGTAAAATCATAACCAACCGCCCCGATAAGGTTACCGTAACAAACGGTGAATATAGCTTGGGCAATACGGTGGTAGACGGTAAAATAGTATTAGACTAAAATGTCGCTGAGAAAAATCGAACAGGTGAGAAAAACTAAATATTTTAGGATATGGGATATCTTGGTCTACGGTATTATCGCGTTGATAATAGCCGCACTCTTTCTCACGGTGTTTTTGACTTCCGACAAGTCTCCTACTAACGGCTTTACCATACGCCAAGCGGACAAGGTCGTGTTTACCTACTACTACGATACGGGCAAATACGAATACTCTTTAGCGGACGGCATAATTACAATCGACAGTCAAGACGATAAGAGTTTAAAAATCACCGTCCACACGGCGGACAAAAACGGATACAACAAGGTTGAAGTGGACAAGGTAAATAAGAGCGTAAGGGTGGTGGACGCCGACTGCTCGCTTTTAAAAAAGGACTGCGTCTATACCCCCGCCCTAAAGGACAACTCTTCGGTTATTTCCTGCCTTCCGCACGAGATGTATATCGAACCCTTGATTAAGCGTGTAGACAACCCTTCCGACATTCCTTTAGGTTAATTTTAAAGTAAAATATAAGCCCTGCAAAAGCTTGCACTTTTGCAGGGCTTAGTCTTTATTTAAGTTTTATTCCGTTACGCTTTGGCTTCTTCAACCTTAGGCTCTTGCGCCTTTTTAGGGAAGCGGTCTATAATAATATGTCTGGGGCAAACCGCAACGCACGTCTTGCAGCCCGTACACTTCGAGTAGTCGAATACGGGCAGGTTGTCAACCATCGTAATTGCACCGTAAGGGCATTTCTTTGCGCACATCGTGCAACCGATACAGCCGACCTTGCAGGCGTTCATAACGTCCTTACCCTTGCATTTTGAAGAGCAAGCAACGTAAACGGGTGCAGACGCAGGTATTCTTTCGATAATATGTTTAGGGCAAGCCGTAATGCAGCCGCCGCAGCTTATGCATATATCGGGGTCAACCTTTGATACTCCGTCCACAATCGAAATACCGTTATCAGAGCAAGCGCTTACGCAGTCGCCGCAGCCAAGACAAGCGGACTTGCAAACCTTATTGCCGCCCAAAAGGGAATTGCAGCCTGCACAGGTGGGATTGCCGCTGTATTCAAACGCGTCGACGCTGTTAAGTCCGCCGTTGCATTTAACTACGGCAACCGTGCGCTCTTCGTCCGAAAGTTCAATGCCCAAAAGCTTGGCAATTTCAGCCTTCTTTTCGGGTGAAGTAACGTGGCAGGCGGAAATATCGCCTTCGCCTTTAGCAAGCTTATCTGCAAAACCTGCGCAACCGCTACAGCCGCAGCCGCCGCAGTTTGCACCTGCAAGGTTCTCTAAAATTTTCGTTACCTTTTCGTCCACGTCGACCTTAAACACCTTGCCGACGATTAAAATCAACGCACCGATAAGTATTGCGCTTCCTGCAAAAATGCCTGCAACGATGCCTACGGTCTTAAAGATATCAGCGGCAGAAGCAAGTAATAAATTCATTTCTATTCCTCCTTAACCCACCTTGATTTGGGCGAAAATGGTAAACGCCATACATATAAACGCCGCAGTCACCATTGCAATGGGGAAACCTTTAAGCGATTTAGCAACCTTAACGTTAGCAAGCTTTTCCTGCATACCGCTCATTATAACCATAACGAGAGTAAAGCCGACGCCTGCAAAGATTGCGTAGAGTATTGCCCAACCTAAATTCAAAGCGCCCGTTGCACCCTGAACTATATCGCCAAGCGCTTCAACGCCGTTGAAAAGCTGGGTCACGCCGAGTACTGCGCAGTTGGTGGTTATTAACGGAAGGTAAACGCCCATCGTGTTGTAAAGGGAAGGGGAGACCTTTTTGATAATAACTTCAAGCATCTGCACGAGAGCCGCAATGATAAAGATAAAGAATATTATCCACAAGAAGGTTATGTCTAAAGGGGTCATAATGAACTTGTAGATAGGGTAGGTAACGAGGGTTGCAAGCGCCATAACTATGGTTACGGCAACGCCCATACCTACAGCCGATTTAGTGTTTTTGGAAACGCCTAAGAAGGGGCATATACCGTAGGTTTTAACCGTTATAAAGTTGCTCGTCAATACGGCGGAAAGAATTATAAATACTAAATTCATACGTTTGCCTCCCCAACTTCTGCACTCTCGGGTGCGTTTATTTTATCCAAAAGCTTTTCCCTTGCGATTGCGTTTTCCTTAATCCTTCTGCTCAGCATAAATTTATCCATAATATAGGTAAAGATTGCAATGCACAGTCCGTATACGATAAATGCGCCTGCGGGGGTAGAGAAGATTTTAATCTTGAACGTCCAAGGCATCTTTGCGCCGAAGAGCGACGCGCTGCCAAGCAGTTCGCAGATAATACCCATAAAGCCGAGTGCAAGCGTAAAGCCAAGTCCGTTAGCAAGTCCGTCGACTGCGCTCTCTAAAACGGTGTGCTTGTTTGCAAACGCTTCCGCCCTGCCGAGTACTATACAGTTAACGACTATCAGCGCAAGGAATGTTCCCAAGCTGTCGTATAGGTCCGGCACGAATTTTTCCAAGACCATCTGCACTAACGTAACTAAAGTTGCAATAATTACGATATAGCAGGGTATTCTCACTTCGTTAGGGATAATTTTACGCAATGCGGAAATTATTATATTGCTTAACGTTAATACGACTACAACGCACAAGCCCATACCTACAGCCGACATTGCCGAGCTTTTAATCATCGCCAAAGTGGGGCAGGTACCTAAAACGAGCATAAAGGTGGGGTTGTTGAAAATGATGCCGTCTAAAGTTATCTTTTTATACTTATTCATAATCAGTTGCCTCCTTTAGGTGTGGTCAAGCAGGTATCGTAGTTGGCAAGCGCAAACGCCGCCGCCTTATAGCAAAGCGTGTTTGACTTGGTTGCGCCCGTCATCAACGCACCGCCGACCGCCGTGTCTGCAAGGTAGCCTTCAACGTCAGCAAGCTTTTTACCCGTAAGGTCGTTTGCCTGTTCCGCCATTTCTTCATCGTAGCCGTTCGTTGAACCGTTAGTTACTATCGTATATTCGGTAATTACTGCAACGTCGTTTTCCTTTGCGACTTTAATCGTGAGAGTGAAAGCTTTTGCTTGACCGTTGCTTTGGGTAACTACGTTATAGGTTACTACGCCGTTTTCGCTTGACCAGTCGGTTTTATCGCCGTCAATCTTATCGGTGTGAGTTAAGCCTTCAAGGGGGTCATTAATATCAACGCCGCTTGCATACGCCTTAACGAACCCGACCGAACCGTTTACGCAGTTGCATATTGCACTCAGAGTGTGGCTTGCGCCTGTATTTATATATTCGCTGTTGCCTTCGGTGCCGTAAGCAAACTCTTTGCCGTCAACGTAATCGGTTGAAAACTTTTCATAAACTTCTTCGCCGATGTTGCCGATAAGCTCCGCCGCGTCTTTAACGGCGTACTTAATAACCTTTCTAATACCCGTTACCGACTTCATATCGTTATCTAAGGATACGGCTACCCAGCAGATTATGTCGCCGCCGTAGCCCCTTGAAGCCGCCTGAACTAGATAGTCCTTTTTCTCTTCGATTTTCCAAACGTTTTGAACGTATGCGCCGCTTACCGAAGTGTTCTTTTGGGAAATGTCCTGCTCAACCGCAGTAACCGTTTCACCGCCGTACATTGCGTTAATCTTTCTATTGAAGCGTTCTTCGTCAGTAACTTCTAAAAAGCCCCAGCAGACGGAGAGAAGGATACCGCTAACGAGCAGTACGCATAAAAGCACGACTATGCTCTTAAACGCTTTGCCTTTAAAAAACTGTTTAGCCGTCATTTATTTGCCCTCCTTTTGCTTTTTAACTTTTTTATAGCCAAAAGGCTTGCGTACGATATAAGTATCTATTAAAGGAACGATAAGGTTCATAAACATAATTACGAAGGAAACGACTTCAATCTTCGTTAAATAGCGAAGAACGGAAGTAAGTACTGCTAACGCCACATAGTAAACGATTTGTCCGTAGACGCCCTTAGGGGAAGTAACGTAGTCGGTTGCCATAAAGATTGCACCGAACATTAAACCGCCTGAAAGCGCGAAGTCTAAGAACAAGCCTATATCGAACGTGCCGCCGATTGCCGCAAGGCAAACCGAAAGGAAGGCAGAGAGTACCACGTAGAGTACGGGCTGCCACCACTTGATGACCTTGCGCACGACTAAGTAGATAAAGCCGACGATAAGCGCAAGCTTACACGTTTCGCCTATGCACCCTGCAAGACCCGTGCCTAAAAGCAGGTCAACCCAACCGACCTGTGCGGAAGCGGTGTTACCGAGAAGGTATCCCGAAAGGTGGGTTGCACCCGTAAACAAATTACTGTCAGCACCGATGGGGGCAATCTTGCAAGCGGAGTACATAGTTATTGTAAAGCTCATAAACATAAATACTCTGCCCGTTGCCGCAGGGTTTACAAGGTTTTTGCCCGTACCGCCGAACAGCATTTTTACAACCGCTATCGAGAAGATTGCGCCGAGCAATACTTCGTACCACTTAGTCGTGGGGGGAAGGATAAGGGCAAGTATAAGTCCCGTTACGATAGAAGTGTAGTCAAACTGTCTAAGCCATTTCTTGCACACCAAGCCTGCGTTCTTGCACTTGTTGCCAAAGCCCTTGTTTGCGATAAAGTAATACACGAACTCGGTCGCAACCGCCGCAAGTATAGAAGTTAAAATGATTATAAACGCTTCAAGCTGGAAGTATACGATACCCATAACCGCCGCAGGGATAAGGGCGATTATAACGTCTAACATAATTCCCTTCGTCGTTCTGGGCGATTTGACGTGGGGAGGGGTGGAAACTACTACTTGATTATTCATTTCTTTTCCTCCTTATCAGGTGTGGTGGAAGGCTTATTGTCTTCGTTTATAATTTTATGGTCGCCTTTGTCAACGTACTCACCCGTAGGCTTTTGGTCAAGCTTAACGGAAGGTGCGCTGTTGCCCTTCATATCTACGGGCTTAACTACGGGTGCGGGTGCGCTGCTCGTCTGTTTAGCACGCATTGCCGCCTTAGTCTTTCTTATTGCCTGAATCAAAGGGCGCTTAGCGGGGCAGGTGTATTCGCACGCGCCGCACTCAATGCACGATAAAGTGTTGCCGTACTTTGCCGCAGAATCGTAATCTCCTGCGGAAGCATAGAACGCCGTCTGCATAGGCATAAGGTGCATAGGGCACACGTCTGCGCACTTGCCGCAGTTAAGGCAGGGGGTAGGCTCTTCAGCAGCCGCTTCCTTACCCGTCAAAAGCAATACGCCCGACGTGGTCTTGTGCGTGTATACGTCGTAGGTGGAAAGCGCCATACCCGTCATAGGTCCACCCTGAACGACCTTTTTAGGTTCTTCAGTTTCGCCGCCGCAGAAATCTACGATATCCTTAACCGCCGTGCCGACCTTTACCCAAAGGTTTTTAGGTTCTTTAACTGCACCGCCCGATACGGTCAAAATTCTCTCGTATAAGGGCTTGCCCTGTTCAACTGCCTGACATACGGCGTATGCGGTCGCAACGTTTTGAACGACCACGCCCGAGTCCGCAGGAAGTTTGCCTATACCGACCTTTCTGCCCGTACAGACGTATATAAGGTGCTTTTCACTGCCCATAGGGTACTGCTTTTTCAAAATGACGGGTTGAATTTCGTCGTACTTTTCAAAAGCTGCGATACAGTCGGGCTTGTTGGCTTCAATACCTATATAAATCTTGCTTACGGTCAACGCCTTTGCAATCATAAGCGCACCGCGTACAATCTCGTCGGTATGCTCAAGCATAAGCCTGTGGTCGCAGGTTAAATAGGGTTCGCACTCAGCGCCGTTTAAAACGAGCGTATCAACCGAAGTTTTGGGTGCAACCTTTACCGCCGTAGGGAAACCTGCGCCGCCCAAGCCTACGATACCGCAGTCGCAAATGCGCTGTTTAATCGCATCGCCGTCGGGGTTTTCCAAGGGGGGAAGGTAGGCCTTTTCACCGCTGTTATCGCCCTTAATGACGATATAGGTTTCCGTACCGCCGTTCGCGCCGATAAGCGGCTTTATATCGGTAACTTCGCCCGAGATGCTTGCGAACACGTTGGAAGATATAGGACCTGAAGCCTTCGCTATCAGTTCGCCTTCCTTAACTTTCTGCCCTTTTTCAACGCAGGGTGCGGCGGGTTTGCCTAAACTTTGGGAAAGTGAAATATACACTTCTTCCGGTTCGGGCATTCTTTCCGTCTCTTTATCGCACGCCAAGCTCTTCTTGTCGTGGACGTGAATGCCTGCAAAAAAAGGTTTTCCTTTTATTGCTTTCAATGTCAACCTCCTAAAAATTTTTCTAAACTTTTAATATAAAATCACCGCACCTTAGGTTTAACCGCCCTAAGAGTACGCAATTTCCGAATTTTAATTTTGACTGCCGTCAGATTTAACTGCTTCATCTGCGTTATTATCTTCCGTCTTGACCGTGCTTTGGGCTTGTCCGCCGCTTACCCTTTGTTTAACGCCTAAAAGATTGCAAAATGCGTTTTGGGGAATTTTCTTAATTAAAAGCGTAACCGCCGCACCGATAAACGTGCCGCTTGCCACGCCGATTAAGGCAAGGTAAGGTGCGTAGCTTAACGCAAGCGCCGTACCCGAAATCAACGCAAACACCGCGTTTTGGGTCAAGTTATGCGCAACTGCCGCCGCAACGGACGCGCTAATGATAGAAATTTTAGGGCAAACGAGGTAGATTAAAAGCGAGCTTACGCCCATTGCCACTATGCCACCCGTAAAGCTGTACAAAACTGCGGAAATATTGCCTGCAAAAATTGCGGAAAGCACCGTCCTTACGCCGACTATAATAAAAGCCTCTATTGGCGAATAGATTATAAGCGCGGTAAAGGAAAAGGCGTTTGCAAGCCCAAGCTTTGCGCCGGGAATGAACAGCGGGGGGAATAAGTTTTCAATTAAAAACGCAATCAAGCTCAGCGCCGTCAAAACGCCCAACACGGCAATTTTTTTAGCGTTTATTTTTAAAGTGCGTTTGCGAATACTCATACGAATTAATTATACACTATATTTAATAAATAGTAAATACTAAAAGCAAAAATTTAGTAAATAAAATATTGGAAAGCACTATTTACCCCTATTGACAAAAGCACGTAATTTGGTTATAATGTCGTATGGAATTTAAGCGGAAGGCTTTACTTTCCGCAATACGTTGAGAGGGTAAAAAATGGAATACGAGTATAAAAGAAAAAACTACTATAAAGAAGCAAGCGAAGAAGAGCTTAAGAAAATCTTCGATTATGCAGAAGGCTACAAGGAATTTCTCTTCAATTCCAAGACCGAAAGGGGTGCGGTAAAATGCGCCAAAGCCCTTGCGGAAGCTAAAGGCTATAAAAGCTATAAGTTCGGCGATAAGGTAAAGGCTGGCGACAAGCTGTACTTTATCAACCGCGATAAAAACATATTTATCATCAAAGTCGGTACGCGCAATCCCGAAGAGTACGGCTTTAAGATAATGGCTGCCCATGTAGACAGCCCCAGACTTGACTTAAAGCCCAACCCCCTGTTTGAAGCAGGCGGTCTTTCCTACCTTAAAACGCACTACTACGGCGGTATCAAAAAATATCAGTGGACGACCGTTCCCCTTGCGTTGCACGGCGTTGTCGTTCTTCCCGGCGGAAAAAGGGTAGAAGTGTGCGTTGGCGAAGACGAAAACGACCCCATCTTCTACATTACCGACCTTCTTCCCCACCTTGCAAGCGAGCAGGTTGCTCAGCCTATGGCTAAGGCAATTTCGGGCGAAAGCTTAAACGCGGTTATTGCGTCTATTCCCGATAAGGACGAAGACGAAAAGTCGGCAGTCAAAGCGGCGACGTTAAAGCTCTTAAACGCAAAATACGGCTTGACCGAAATCGATTTCCAGACGAGTGAACTCACCTTAGTCCCTGCAGGAAAACCCAGAGACGTAGGGCTTGACAGGGCTTTAATTTCTGCGTACGGTCACGACGATAAGGTGTGCGCATATCCCGAAATGACTGCGCTTTTCGACAGCAATTCCCAAGATACGCTCATTGCAGTCTTTGCCGATAAGGAAGAGACGGGCAGTCAGGGTATAACGGGTATGCAGTCAAGGGTAATACTCGATTTAATTGAATGTCTTGCAAAGGCTTTGGGCGCCGACCCCGTATTAGTTCGCTATAATTCCAAGTGCGTATCTGCTGACGTTACCGCCGCGTACGACCCTGCATATGCCGAAGTGTACGAAAAGTCTAACGCTTCCTACATAAATTGCGGTGCGTCTTTAACCAAGTATCACGGTTCAAGGGGCAAGGGCAACACTAACGACGCTTCTGCCGAGATGGTGGGATACCTTCGCGACGCAATGGATTCAAACGGCGTAATTTGGCAGACGGGCGAGCTCGGCAAAATCGACGCAGGCGGCGGCGGTACGGTGGCAATGTATATCGCCAACTTAGGCATCGACACCTGCGATATGGGCGTTCCCGTGCTCTCAATGCACGCTCCTTACGAAATAATTTCAAAAGCGGACTTATATTCAATGTACAAAGCGATGGTTGCTTTCTGCGAAAAGTAATTTTTACCGCTTTTAATAAGCGCTTTGAAAATAAACTTCGTATTTCTGCGTTGTGTTCCGTGCCGCCTTAGTCGTGTACGTCTGTGTACACTCCTTGCGGTCGGTACTCGCACGCCTTGAACTACTCGTTTCTTTTCAAAGATACATACCCAGATAAGGTGAAGAATAAACCGCGTCATTGCGCCCCACTGCTTGCAGTGGCACGAAGCGTAGCGGAAGTAGCCGACTTTTGTCGGCGCGGCAATCCCATAGTCTCAACCCGTCATTGCGAGCCGACTTTTGTCGGCGCGGCAATCCCATCGGGTATGTGTGGGCTTTTTAAATAATTAATTCCTTAATCTTGCTTTCCCTAAAGAATAGGG